>NZ_LWGE01000302.1:0-212 GCF_001635315.1 Oleiphilus sp. HI0123 | reverse complement strand
ACAAAGGCTTAAGCATGTTCCTAGTTGAAAAACCTTCTTTCGACGGCCATGATTTTGAATACGAGCAAGAAGGTGGCGGTAAGCTAAGCGGGAAAGCAATCCCAACAATCGGTTACCGAGGCATGCACTCTTTCGACGTATTCTTCGATAATGTCTTTGTTCCAGACAGCCACTTGTTAGGTGGTGAAGAAGGCCTGGGTAAAGGCTTCTAT
>NZ_LWGE01000301.1:0-1595 GCF_001635315.1 Oleiphilus sp. HI0123 | reverse complement strand
CTAGGTTCACCATGAGTTGCCCAACGTGTGTGTGCAATACCGGTTCCACCTTTGCAAGGGTTTGCCTTTAGTGCGTCTGCCAATTCTTGAACTTTGCCTATACGTCTCAAGCGATTAAATTCGCCTGCTTCAGACAATAAAGCCAACCCTGCTGAATCATATCCTCTATATTCTAAACGCTTCAAACCTTCGAGAAGAATTTCAGCTACATCCCTTTGAGCCACAGCTCCAACTATTCCGCACATACCTTTTGTTCCTGTTTTCCAAATCTTATTCGATTACTTTACTAGTCGAAATCTTTAACTTACTTTTTGCTGGGTCTGTCCCAACCATCGATATTTCTTTGCTTTGACCTGGCTACAGCTAGTTGTTCTTCTTCTATATCTTTATTGACAGTAGACCCCGCGCCAATAGTCGCACGCTTACCAACTTTCACCGGCGCAACTAATGATGTATTGGAGCCAACAAACACATCATCTGCAATTTCTGTTTGAAACTTGTTAACGCCATCATAGTTACAGGTAATTGTACCTGCACCCACGTTAACATTTTTGCCTAAGGTTGCGTCACCAACATAGCTAAGATGGTTAATCTTACTACCTTCACCAACGGTCGTCTTCTTGGTCTCAACAAAGTTACCGACTTTCGCTTTAGTTTTTAAACTCGTTCCGGGTCTCAGTCTTGCAAACGGGCCCACATTACAGGCGCTTGCCACAAAGCTATCTTCGATAATTGAATTAGCATGTATCGTGGTACCAGCACCGATTGTTGAATTTTTGATAATGCAGTTTGGTGCAATGCTGACATCCTCACCAAGTACGACATGCCCTTCGAAAATACAATTAAGATCGATAGTGACATCTTGGCCGCATTCTAATTCACCGCGCACGTCTAAACGATTTGGATCATAGATGGTGACACCTTGAAGCATTAGCTGTTCCGATATCATGCTTTGGTGCCAGCACTCTAATTCACATAGTTGCAGGCGATTATTCACGCCTTGAACTTCCTGCTCAAAACTTGGCTGATGGCTTTCAACTCGCAAGCCATTTGCTACGGCGATCTCGATAATATCAGTTAAGTAGTACTCGCCTTGTGCATTGCTGTTACCAAGTGTCGGAATAAACTTATGCAACACTGAAGCCTGTAGAGCAAGTATTCCGGTATTAACTTCCGGAATCATTAATTCTTCTTCTGAAGCATCTTTTTGTTCTACGATGGCTTCAATATCGCCATCTGCGTTCCGAACGATTCGACCATAGCCCGTTGGGTTTTCAAGGTCGACTGTCAATAAGCCAAGCTGCTTCTCATTAACTAAAGCCGTTAATTGAGACAATGTTGCCTGACTGGTTAAGGGCACGTCTCCGTATAGTATTAGTACTTGCGCGTCTTCTGGAATGTGGTCGATTGCTTGTGCTACCGCATGGCCCGTACCTAGCTGCTCAGCTTGTAAGCACCAGTTTACATCTTCTTTAATTGTGTCTTTTACCTGATCAGCACCGTGACCGATAACAATATGTATACCTTCAGCATCTAACTTATTCGCTGTATCCAACACATGCTGTAGCATTGGCTTTCCCGCTACAGGGTGCAAA
>NZ_LWGE01000300.1:0-374 GCF_001635315.1 Oleiphilus sp. HI0123 | reverse complement strand
TTTCTAGTTAACCGTTTTAGGTGATTTAGGTAATAAACTGAGCTCAATAAGATGCATCGAATGCAGCTTTGTGCCAATGAATTTGCTCGGATAAGCTGTTCTCTTTCTGGCTGATAGATATAACATCAAATCGGCATGGCATATTCCATAGCTTTTTGTGAGAAAGGAATATGCTTGCAGTCTTAATAATCTTCTTTTGCTTGTGTGGGGTCACGGTTTCAGCTGCGATGCCATAGTTATTTCTTGCTCGATATCTGACTTCAATAAAGACTAGGGTATTCTTATCTCCCATAATTAAATCAATCTCACCAAACTTGGACCGATAATTGTTCGTTATGCTTTTCAGTCCTTGGGTGCGAAGGTATTTCTCGGCG
>NZ_LWGE01000299.1:0-270 GCF_001635315.1 Oleiphilus sp. HI0123 | reverse complement strand
CTAGAGAAGTTATCTATGCCGCTGATATCTCAACTAGAACCCTTTGCCAATGGGCTTGATTTCGGCTGCGGACCCGGACCAACTTTATCAATCATGATGCGTGAAAAGGGCTTTAACGTAGAAGAGTACGATCCTTTCTACATGCCAGACAAAAGCCCTTTAAGTGGCCGCTACGACTTTATTACCAGTACAGAGGTTGTCGAACATCTGAGCAAGCCAAAAGAGGTATTTGAGCTCTTGTTTAAGATGCTGAAAAAGAAAGGAGTCTTG
>NZ_LWGE01000298.1:0-314 GCF_001635315.1 Oleiphilus sp. HI0123 | reverse complement strand
AAACAAAGCAACGGCTTTAGCTCGCGCAGAACTAGCCAAGCAGATTGAAGTAAAAGTTAAAGCCATGGATAAGACCTACCAGCGTCTAACCGATACAGCTGAAGGCTCAACCACCGGCGGTACTTTTGAGTCGGTTTCCAAGCAGCTAGCAAACAAAACCTTATCTGGTAGCCGCGTCACCAAAATTGACTATGTAGACTTCCCGGACGACACACAAAAGCTATGCGTCATGGTGACTATGTCTCCAGAACTCACCGAATCTTTGTTTAAAGACTTGCTTCAAGGTTCTGGCAAAAGCATCTCTCCTAAAAACG
>NZ_LWGE01000297.1:0-325 GCF_001635315.1 Oleiphilus sp. HI0123 | reverse complement strand
CGACTATTTTTGGAATTACCTTGTGTACAAAAATAATCAAAAGGGAAAGTCGTAAGCTCTTCCGTTTTTTCTTTTAAATATTTTCTCGCCAAATTCTTTTGAAAGGTTTCGAATCCTGTTGTTTTCTTCTCATAACAATCTTTAGTGATACATCGACCAATTGATATTAACTTTGCACCTACTTTCGAAGGCATAACGTTTCTAAAAAAGTTTTCACCTTTTTGGATTTTTTCTAACAACCCCGCGTATTGACTGTAAAAAGCCTGTCGGGCCGATTCACTGGTATACCGTTCATAATAACCATCTGCTTGCTTGTCAATAAGCT
>NZ_LWGE01000296.1:0-273 GCF_001635315.1 Oleiphilus sp. HI0123 | reverse complement strand
ACCCATTAAGTCCAGATAATGATAGGTCGATAAAGTATTCAACTGTTTATAGGGCGAGATAGCCAACATATGACCAACCCCGGTTAAATCCAGGTTATTTTCAGCATGCTCTGAAACGGGGTTACCATAATAGACTGGCAGATTGTCCATTCGCGCTGCCCTGACATTTTCCCAACTGGTATCTGTCAGAATAACGGTGACACCTTTGCCGATCATAGCCTTTGCCAAATTTCTCGCCACGGCGTTCGCACCAATAAATAGAAAGCCATTATC
>NZ_LWGE01000295.1:0-6169 GCF_001635315.1 Oleiphilus sp. HI0123 | reverse complement strand
GCATAAACTACATAGTGTTTGTGAAGAGGCTTCTTGCCCGAATTTGGGAGAGTGCTTCGGCGGCGGCACCGCTACCTTCATGATAATGGGGGATATATGTACTCGACGATGTCCGTTTTGCGATGTTGCTCACGGTCGTCCCAAGCCACTTGCTGAAAACGAACCTCGTGAGTTAGCGATTGCAATTGCAGATATGGCTTTGCGTTATGTTGTGATTACCTCCGTAGATCGTGACGATTTGCGTGATGGTGGTGCTCAGCACTTTGCTGATTGTGTAAACGAAATCAGAGAACGTAGCAGCGATATTGAAATTGAGATATTAGTGCCAGACTTTCGTGGCCGTATGGAAGTTGCGCTCGATATCCTAAAGCAAACACCGCCAGATGTGTTCAACCATAACCTTGAAACAGTTCCTTCTCTTTATAAAAAGGTTCGTCCTGGTTCTGATTATCAATGGTCTTTGGATTTGCTCAAGTCTTATAAGGCTTTGGCTCCCAATGTACTAACCAAGTCGGGTTTGATGTTAGGAATTGGTGAAACGATTGAGGAGGTCGAGCAAGTGATGCGTGACCTTCGTGCGCATGATGTTGATATGTTAACCCTGGGGCAGTATTTGCAGCCGAGTAAAGATCACCTGGCTTTAGAGCGTTTTGTCACGCCACAAGAGTTTGATGATTTAGCGGTGCTTGCCAAAGAGCTTGGATTCAAACATGTTGCTAGTGGCCCAATGGTCCGCTCTTCTTATCATGCAGATAAACAAGCGAAGGGCGAATCTCTGCCAAAAGTGTAGCTTATGTCAAAGTCCAAGAAAGACTCTAATACTCAAAGTAATAAAACAGTTTCAGCTATCAAAACGGGTAGCTTTGAGCGTCGTTTGAGTCTGACTAAAGCAGGCTTACTGGCCGGTACGCGGATGGCTGGTCATATGACTACCTCTTTATTTTCCGGCAAAGAGGCTAGAGCTGAAAAGCGCAAAAAGGCACTTTCGGATCAAGCTCACTTTCTTGTTCGTGAGTTAGGAATGCTGAAGGGGAGTGTGGTTAAAATCGGGCAGGTCATGGCGCTTTATGGCGAACACTTTCTGCCACCTGAAGTTACCGAAGCTCTCCATACTCTTGAAGAAAATACTACTGCGCTGGAATGGCCTGTCATTCGAGGTGTTTTGTTCGAGCACCTTGGCGCAGCGAATATGGATAAGCTTGAAGTTGAAGAAGAGCCAATAGGCACAGCTTCGCTAGGACAGGTTCATCGTGCAAAAATAATCGAAACAGGTGAAGTCATTTGCTTGAAGGTTCAGTACCCGGGAGTTGCTCAGGCAATTGATGCCGATCTGGATGCTGTCGCACAAATACTTCGCTTGGCGAGGGTGGTTACTGCAGGACCAGCGTTTAACGATTGGTTGGAAGAGGTTAGAGTGATGATGCATCGGGAGGTAGATTACCACCTAGAAGCTGAAACGACAGCCCGCTTCTCTCAAATGCTTCAAGATGATCCTCGATTCATTGTTCCAAAAGTGTATTTTCAGTTCTCCTGCGAAAATGTTATGGCTACAAGCTACGAAGAGGGTGAAAATGTTTCTAGCGAGCGTGTTGCTGAGTTGTCTCAGGCGCGTCGTAATAATCTGGCTAAATCATCTTTGGCGCTGTTTCTGCAAGAGTTGTTCGTCTGGCACGAGATTCAAACTGATCCAAATTTCGGTAATTATCGAATACGAATTGGTGAAGAGAGTGGCAAAGATAGAATAGTGTTACTGGATTTTGGCGCTGTGCAAAAGTATCCACAGCAATTTATTAACCCTGTATGTCAAATGATTTCAGCTGCTTATGNAGCTGACCTGGAAGGTGTTATTCGTGGTGGGATTGCGTTAAAGTTTATGCAAGCAGACTGGCCGCGAAAAATCCTGGAAGAGTTTGCCGGGGTTTGTATTGCAGTGCTGGAGCCTTTAGCGAAAGACCAGTCTGCTGCGGGTTCTGAATCTTTTAATGAGCAGGGAGAGTATCGTTGGCGCGATAGTGATTTGCCTTCACGTATTGCCAAGCGAGCTGCTGTTTCGGCAATTAGTCGTTACTTTAAAATTCCGCCAAAAGAATTTGTGTTCCTGAATCGAAAGCTGGTAGGCGTCTATACCTTTATTTCGGTACTTAATGGTCAGTTTAAGGGGCAGGACCTATTGGCACCTTATGTTGNAGCCTTTAACGTCCGGTAGCCATTCTCCGTTTTCCTTTAAACATTTCAAGAAGCCCGCAACTTATCAAACAAATATCGCCAAGTTAGCTGAAATCCTTTAGAATGCGCGGTTTGGTTGCCACTTATTCCGAGTGCTCAATTTAGATATCAACCTTAGAGTAAAATAATCCAGTGAGTAGTCTTAAACATATTCGTAATTTCTCAATAATTGCCCATATTGACCACGGTAAGTCGACCTTGGCTGATCGTTTTATTCAGGATTGTGGCGGGCTGTCGTCCCGTGAGATGGAAGCTCAGGTACTCGATTCCATGGATATCGAGCGAGAACGTGGTATTACGATCAAGGCCCAGAGTGTCACACTCGATTATAAGGCAAAAGATGGCGAAACCTATCAGCTAAACTTCATCGATACTCCGGGGCACGTAGACTTTTCGTATGAAGTGTCACGTTCTCTCGCTGCCTGTGAGGGTGCGTTATTGGTTGTCGATGCTGGTCAGGGGGTCGAGGCTCAGTCGGTGGCAAATTGTTATACCTCCATCGAAATGGGCTTGGAGGTACTTCCTGTACTAAATAAAATGGATTTGCCACAGGCCGATCCTGAGCGAGTAACCCAAGAGATTGAGGATATTATCGGAATCGATGCGTCGGGAGCGGTTCCCTGTAGTGCTAAAAGTGGCATGGGAGTTGAAGATGTTCTTGAAGCTCTAATCGAAGTGGTTCCACCTCCAGAGGGTGATGTTGATGCTGACCTTCAGGCGCTTATTATTGATTCCTGGTTTGATAATTACTTGGGTGTTGTATCTCTCGTACGAGTTAAAGAAGGCACCTTGCGTAAAGGCGATAAAATCTTAATCAAGTCAACGGGCAAAACCCACCAAATTGATGCTGCGGGAGTGTTTACACCGAAGCGTCATGAGACCGGCATTCTTAGAGCAGGTGAAGTTGGTTTTGTTGTTGCGGGTATTAAAGACATTCATGGCGCGCCAGTTGGTGATACCATCACCCATGCTAAAACTCCTGAAGTAGAGCAGTTGCCAGGCTTTAAGAAAGTCCAGCCACAGGTCTATGCCGCTTTGTTTCCAGTTAGTTCTGATGACTATGAGTCGTTTCGCGATGCCTTGGAAAAACTCACCTTAAATGACGCTTCTTTACATTATGAACCTGAGACCTCCGATGCGCTTGGCTTCGGGTTCCGCTGTGGTTTCTTGGGTATGCTCCATATGGAGATTATCCAGGAGAGACTCGAACGAGAATATAACTTAGATTTATTGACCACTGCGCCAACAGTTATTTACGAACTAGTGATGCGTAATGGTGAGGTTATTAAAGTAGATAACCCGTCTCGTCTACCAGACCCCGGTGCAGTAGAGGAGATGAGAGAGCCAATCGTAGAGGCAAATATTCTCGTACCACAAGAGCATTTGGGGAATGTAATTAGTCTTTGTGTTGAGAAACGAGGCATTCAGAAGGATATGCAATTTCTGGGAGGGCAGGTCTCTCTCAAATATGATTTACCAATGAATGAAGTGGTACTCGACTTCTTTGACCGTATCAAATCAGTCAGTCGGGGCTTCGCGTCGCTAGATTATCACTTTGTACGGTTTGAAACGTCTAATTTGACCAAACTGGACGTTCTAATAAACGGTGACAAAGTTGACGCATTGGCGCTAATTATTCATAAAGATAATGCCCACTCAAAGGGACGTTTACTTACCGAGAAGATGAAGGAGCTAATTCCTCGTCAAATGTTTGATGTTGCTATTCAAGCCGCGATTGGTGGTCAAATTGTTGCTCGGCAAACTGTAAAAGCCTTACGTAAAAACGTAACAGCAAAATGCTACGGTGGTGACGTAAGTCGTAAGAAGAAGCTTCTACAGAAGCAGAAAGAAGGTAAAAAACGAATGAAGCAGGTTGGGAGTGTAGAGATCCCGCAAGAAGCTTTCATGGCAGTTTTGAAGATTGATAATTAATACATTGCTTTCGACGTCGTTGGCTTGAGCATCAAGTAGATAAGAGAAGAGTATGGATATAGATTTTCCCCTGATATTGGTTGTACTGACTTTCGCGACGGGTTTGATATACCTTGCCGATGCAATACTCTGGAAACCAAAAAGAGATGCGGCTAAAGATAATTCATCTAGTGCAGCTAGCGAAGAAGAAATTTCTGAAGGCCCTTGGTTAGTAGAAGTTTCTAGGTCTTTTTTTCCGGTACTGGCAATCGTTTTAGTTTTGCGTTCCTTTCTTGTTGAGCCTTTCCAAATTCCTTCTGGTTCAATGTTACCAAGCCTGGAAGTTGGCGACTTTATTCTGGTAAATAAGTATGCCTATGGTTTTCGCCTTCCCGTGGTGGGAACTAAAGTCATTGAAATGGATGATCCGCAGCGCGGTGATGTAATGGTCTTTAAATACCCTAAAGATGGAAAGACCAATTATATTAAGCGAGTTATCGGTGTCCCTGGTGACAAAATTGAATATAAAGACAAGCAGTTATGGATCAACGGTGAGCTTGTCGAAGAGAAACTGTTAGCGAATTTACCTGGGCGCAAACTGTTTGAAGAGACTTTAGGCTCGGTTAAGCATAAGCTGTATGAGCATAAAGCGCAGCTAAATAGAGGTGCTGAAGGTTACTGGGAGATTCCTGAGGGCTCGTATTTTATGGTTGGAGATAACCGGGATAACAGTAATGATAGCCGCTTTTGGGGCGTTGTTCCTGACCACCTGGTTGTCGGAAAAGCCTTTGCGATATGGATGCATTGGCCAAAGTTCTTCTCCATACCTAGTTTTTCGCGTGTTGGTGCTATCGAATAAAGTTTAAGACTTTTGTTTAGCGAGTAGGCAATATCCGTATATTGAACAATACTATTATAAATGTCCTGCTTCTTGGCAGCGCAACGATTCAAATAGATTAACGATGAGGTTATACATGCGTACTGATTCTCGGCAAAAGGGTGCTTCGATGCCAGTGGTCCTGCTTTTTTTGGGTATGGCTGCGATTATTTTAACAATTGCTTTCAAGCTTTACCCCGCGTTTTATGAGCATTGGCAAATTGCATCTGTACTCGAATCTTATGATAAAGAAGTTGATTTAGAAGGGATGTCTGCTGGTGAGCTGGAAACAAACTTCCAAACCCGCTTGTTAACTAACAATGTCCGTACCTTTGATGTTAAGGAAGGCTTCTATGCTGAAGTTACAGATGAAAGTGTTTATATCTCGGTAGAGTATGAAGTTCGCATTCCGATTTATAGCAACATAGATGCAGTGGTCTCCTTCGAAGAGTCTATAGAGAAAAAGTTTTAGTTTAGAGTTATTTATCACCGTCTTTTTTGGAAAAGGCTTGAGCAAAGTTTGGAAAAATTAGTCCCTATGAAACAAAATCGCTTGAGTGCGCTTGAACGAAAAATTGGTTATGCGTTCAAAGATCAAAGCCTGCTAGATTTAGCGTTAACGCATCGTAGCTTTAAAGGTGCGAACAATGAACGCCTGGAGTATTTAGGGGATGCCATACTTAGCTTTGTTATTGCTGAATATCTGTTTCAACACTTCTCGTCTGCAAAAGAAGGTCAGCTAAGCCGTTTGCGCTCTTTGTTGGTAAAAGGGGTAACGCTGGCAGAGATTGGTAAAGAATTTAAGCTAGGCGACTATTTGAACTTAGGGGGCGGTGAGCTGAAGAGTGGTGGCTTTAGGCGGGAGTCGATTATTGCTGATGCTCTGGAAGCCGTCATTGGTGCTATCTATTTAGACAGCGATCATTCAACTTGCCGAGAAGTTGTTTTATCGTGGTATGAGCCGCGTTTCGCTAACTTGTCTTTAGATAATACCGAAAAAGACCCTAAAACCCGCCTACAAGAATATCTGCAATCTATAAAGAAAGACCTCCCGAAATATGAAGTTATTAAGGTCACAGGTGAAGCTCATGATCAGACTTTCTTTGTCGAGTGTGAGGTTGCATCAATGAGTATCAGAACAAATAGTGAAGGCCC
>NZ_LWGE01000294.1:0-283 GCF_001635315.1 Oleiphilus sp. HI0123 | reverse complement strand
AATATAGACACATTCACCTGGCCCAATTTTTCTCTCAGCTTTTCTCTATCAACAAGCTTAGCCTGTACTGCGCTAGGCAGTTCGGTAAACAAAATAATACCTTTCTGCACCAGCAAGGAGATGAGGTCTTCCGTCACTCTGGCCAAGTCAGCATCGCTATCCTGTAACGCTAAAAATAAAGCCTCCTTTTCTTGCTGATCCATCATCATGCCCTTTCGTCCAGGAACTTAGTTACTTTAGGGGATATCGTAATATTTTGAGACAAGTGATCCAGCAAACTACC
>NZ_LWGE01000293.1:0-997 GCF_001635315.1 Oleiphilus sp. HI0123 | reverse complement strand
GGTCGACGAATTCGGATAAAACCATAATATCAGTTGGCTGATAGCGTAAATTACTCAAAACCACTGTCGCCTGACCGCTGCTCTCTGGTTTTTTAGGTTTCTCTTCAAGCACTGGCTCAGGCCGATAATAACTGCCATCTAAAAACAGCTGCAACGATTGACTCATTTTGCCGTTGATATTTGCACTTATTGCTAGACTAGACACTAGTTCCTGATCATAAAGTCGTTCTAACTCTCCCAACCTTATCGGCACAGGAGGTTCAACTTTTAACTTCAAGACACCGCCTTGCAACAATTTATCACGATATAAATCTTCGACAGCCTCATTTGCCAGCATTCCTATCCCCGCCATACCTATTCGCCAAGCTTGAGAAGCATGTTTTGCATAGGCCTCAGGCTCTAAGCCACTCTCTTCCGTGCATAAGTTCACCATACGACGAGCATAGCCCGCATCTAAATGACTCATTTCTAGGTTATGAATATTTATTGCTGACACATTTCCCGTTTCAATTACGGTATTAAGCCCTTCCAAATCCAGACTTAGGGCCAACTCTAACTTTCCGATCTTATCGATGTCTATCGACAGCGTAATCATATCTTTGCCGCGGGCTTGCTCATAATAGATGCGACCCGAAGCCGATAGCTCTTCTATCCCCATGGCTTTTAAAGCTGAGAAATCCAGAGATGAACGATCTCCGCAAGCAAACAAGCTCATTGGAACCAACACCTTATCGCCAATAAACAGAGCCATCCATTCATCAAGACCGCGCCCCTTAAAAGGCATTCGCAAGCCAGAGTAGCTCATTGAAATCGGAGCAGTCAATTTGCCTACTTTTAAGCTAGGCAAGGCTGTCATCATTGAAGATGCATTGCCTAAACCGAGCGTAAGTTTGTCTATATTAATCGGACGCTTCAAACTAAAAGGCGTTAAAACAAGTCCCTCAAAATGGATATTCCCTTCAAAGTCAACCGATAGCCAGGAATAGCTTAACGAAAG
>NZ_LWGE01000292.1:0-451 GCF_001635315.1 Oleiphilus sp. HI0123 | reverse complement strand
TGTCGCCAATCGAGTACGAAAACTCTTTAAGAAAAGTGTCCTGATTTAGTTGCGCAGAACACATTCTGCTTGACTCGTTTCACCAGTCAAACACCATTGCAGAAAAAACCAAGGAAACGAGAACGACAAGCGTTATCACCAATCTCAACCTCATGAACCAAGACTCCAACACCTCTTCCTCAAATAGCTTTCGATCAATCACCAGCAAATAGATAAAACAGAAGGCGAACACGAGCGAACTATAAATCGACTCACAAGACGCTGCTAACCAAGCTAGAAGAGTGACAAAATTACTGTGCAAGAAGAGATTGATGGATGCATCACGAAGCAGAAACAATCCCCAATGAATGCCCGCCAGGAAAGAGATGATCACAGCGGCATATATACGCAAAGCCAAGTTCAAATTAGTCTCGTGCATATCAGAAAGGAACAGATACATACTTGGGATCAA
>NZ_LWGE01000291.1:0-267 GCF_001635315.1 Oleiphilus sp. HI0123 | reverse complement strand
CAAACCAGAAATAATATTTCCATGGCCATGCAAATAAGCAACCGGGTCTTCTCCATGAGAGGCCTCCAGCTCACTGCCTTGCTCATTCGATAGTCTATAATGAAAGGTTACCACTTTATCTTTGCTAATTTGCATCTGAAGTCTCGTTTATCAATAGTAAAAGACACATTATCCCGCGTTGGTAGAATAGTGTCTATGCGCTAATTTTTTACAAAAAATAGCCTCTATATTTATAGAAAGCTATTTAAAGGTCTACAATGGAAGAAC
>NZ_LWGE01000290.1:0-394 GCF_001635315.1 Oleiphilus sp. HI0123 | reverse complement strand
AGTTCTTCCAAGCGAGCTTTGATTTTGTCGATTAGTCCGATGCTGACGAGTACTTCATCGGTCGCAATCATTAGCTTTTTAATGCCTAGTTGGCCAATAGCATCGCATAATTCCAGTGAGGAGTCTGCACCAGTGAAAAGCGTTGGCTTTGGCATCGGAACGACTGCTGCAGCGACCTTTAGTGCTTTTGCTAGACCTTTGTAATATTGAACTTTTAAAGAAAATAACATGACAATACCTAATCGTAATTCGCAAAGTTGTAGAGTGGATGTTTAGAGTAACTGCTCTAAAAAAATAGAGTATAAGCTCTAATTATTGAAAAGTAAAATGACTTGGAGTCATGCTATACGAATTCGTACTACTTTCATCAGCTCAAAATCCATTCCAGCGAGCT
>NZ_LWGE01000289.1:0-523 GCF_001635315.1 Oleiphilus sp. HI0123 | reverse complement strand
CTGTTCCAAGACCATCGGTATCTTTTAGTATTTTTTTGATCTCGGGGTCACTCACAAAACGGGCTATACCGGTCATCGCCGCGAGTAAACTTGCATCGCTAAAGTGTTTAGGAGGCTGAGTAAGCTTGCTAAGCAAGTCTCCAAATAAACAAGTAAAACGCTCACCTTTCTTGAGCTGAGGTAAAGCTACGGTTTGTTTTTCATCCTTAGTGGATTTAAGTACCTGCTTCCAACCCGGCTCACTGGTTTCCCTCGACTTTGCTCGGAATAAGCCACCGGCAATTCGAAAGCTGATTTCACGGTCGGTATAAGCCCAAGCCGGAAAAAACTGAATAAGATAGTGCTTTGCTATCAATTCATATACTTGCTGCTCAGCTTTACTCAATAATCCCTTTTTTGACTTATTCGCAGTTGGAATGATCGCGTGATGAGCACCAACCTTGGCATCATTCCAAACACGTCCTTTTAAACTTGAGTCGGCACTGTTACATATATTCTGTAAGTTGGTATTGCTAGCGATTGC
>NZ_LWGE01000288.1:0-6562 GCF_001635315.1 Oleiphilus sp. HI0123 | reverse complement strand
TAAATCCATGAGTAGCCTCGAGTATTTTCTGGTGAACCACGCGCCCATATGGAATCGATATGTTTGTTTCTCTATTCATTGCATTAGTTACCTGTTTAAGTGATTTGAGGCTCTACTTTAAGCGTGTTTTCCGCGCACCACCGGTGCGTACGGCGTGTATTTTTAACGTACCGCGCAACAAGGTGTTCGTTTTCTATTTTATGTTTTGAATAAGAGACGCAACAAAAATGGTGAAAACCTCCATGTTTGAAGGTTTCTAATAAATTTTAGTGAAAGAGGTATGGTAATAAGTTTGTTAAAGATGCCTTTATTAATGGGTTTTGTTCCAACGTTTTTGCTGAAGGGGGGGGGGCAAGGCGTACGGTAGGGGTACGCAAGGGTGTGTCTGCTGATATGTTTATAGATAAGCGTGCATTGGTACTTCTGTAGTACCCCTTGTGCACACCTACACGTTCGATTAGGGGAAATAGTCACCGACAGAATTAACAGAACTGATTTTCATAATCTTTTTAAGGAGAACAAGATTGTCAAATCTTTGTGCTCATTATATTTGAGCACAAAGTTTTGATTGTGAGTGCTCATCTTCTGATGAGCACAAGGAATTAATTAAGTGAATTTTTATTGGAATTAAGAAATTAGCAGCGAATTCAAAAAAGCTATTATGAGCATAAACTTTTGGTTTTCGAATGTTGCTTATAGAAAACCTTATATGAGCATAAACTCTGAAAAGTTTGTGTCTTTAGTCTTATTAATAGTCCAAAATCCCTACTTGAGCATAAACCCTTTATGCTCATCCTTATAGGTGTATTTTTAACGCGATTGGAGATGGCGTTATTTGGCTTTATTAAACTCGAGCAAGCATTTTTTAAAAATTGGTAGTTTCGGGTTTTGAAAAGTTTGATGTTTGGGCTCTCCAAAGTTAATAGTTAACGATTGGTCACTTAGTTTGTGCAGGGTACGTAAAGTATCTGGATTAATTTCTCTACGAACACTGGCTAGAAGAGCCTTAAGTTCAAGGTCGAATTTACAATCCACTTCCAGACTCTATATGCTTCAGTTAATTTCACAAAGATGTAAAAACTTAAATCGTAAGGTTTATGCTCATTATTCCTGAGCACTTCCTTTGTTTTGTAAATGCTCAGGAATGATGAGCACAAAAAATAACTTATTTGTGCACATAGATGAGGGCTTTAAAGAATGATGTACGATGACCTTGAGCATAAAATACTATCCTGAGCACAAACTTCTGAAATCTCAAATTACAGGTGGTAAAACCTATCCTGAGCACAAGGTTTCGAAAAGTTGTGTCTTTTAGTTTTAAAATGGCCAAATTCCCTATCCTGAGCACTAACATGTTGTGCTCAGGTTTTTTAGTGTATTTAGGTGCGATAGAACCTTGCGATTATGTCGTTGGTTAAATTCAAACTACGCATTTTTCAAGGCTTGTGTATTTCGAGTGGGGTATATTTTGCTCTGTCATGAGTTTTCTTACAGTTGTCATGAATGATTGATCAGAAAGGTCGCAGAGCCGTATTTGTGTGATAACTGGCTCTCCATTTTCAACGTGTTTGGTTTCGGTTTTAAGTGGGAGTGCTTGAGGTTTAATGACGCATTTTCCTTCCTGAAACCTGAAGCCCAAAGTTATTGGGTGGACCTTAATAGGGCAATTGTCACTAACAGGATCGTTCAACTTCAAAGTCGATTGGACACTGAATTGACCAATGACCTTTTGGATAATCGAAGCAATTGATTTTTCAATTACGTATCGTTCGAAGGTGTTCAGTTTAATGCATCCGGATATTTGATGTAGGCCTTTGGGATTAGATCTTCTCATACGTTCAGACAAGTTTTCCGCAGATACGGCAATACCACGTGTTAAAGATCTCTCTAGATCTTTAGTGGCAAGTTCAAAATCTCCCAAACATACTCCCGAACTATTGTGCCAATTTCCCTCCTTGCTTTTCCAAATGGTACCTAGCTCGTCTCCAATATCACTTACGAGAGCTAAGACATGTCTTTTCCAGTGATCTGGCTTTTCTTGCCAGTGAGTACCGTAGCTGTAGATATCTTGGTTTAGGATGATATTGCGTAATAGGTCAGTTGTGTAAGTCATAGAGTTCTCCTTTTGTGGTCACCTCCAAAAATATGTCACTTATAAAATACGCAAGTATTATTGATTTCATGAGCGCTAGGAAATTATTAGAATGAAGTACAAGTAGTTGTAAATCTTATATTTTATATAGCTGAGCGTTCGAATATGGGGTAGACTGGGTTGCCTGAGGAATCTGGTTGGTTTGGTTTTGTCCCCCTGGAGTCCCTAACACAAGAAGTAGCGAACAGACATACTTGCTCGAAAGGTTTCAGGGTAGAAACCAAAAAATCTTAAGTCGTTTAGTTTAGGAAGAATAAAACGGTTTATTTGATTATAAAAAGCGAGCCACAATGAATAACTTAGGGACTATTGAAGCCCTCAATACAATATATAAACACCTTCCTTTACACGCAGAAGAGGGCGGTGAAGCATCTTCCGTTAATATTCGTGACAGTATTTCCAAAGACTGTCCAGATAACGTAGAAATCACTTCAGCAATTTCGTTAGTTGAACGATTATTCGTTGGACTGGGTTTGCTGGATGATACTTTGTTAGAGCACGGTATCTGGCGATTCAAATCTTTTCCTGCTTCATTGATGGCTAAGTCGTTGCTGTCTTCACTTAAAGATAGTGATCAGAGCCTATTTCCAAAAGGTTTCTGGGGTGCGCAAAGTGACCACTCTGAAGTTGTTGAAGAACAGCGTAATGTATTGCACTACTTAGAAAACCAAAGACAAAGGCACCACAATACTTCTGCGCAGCCCGTTCGTTACGTACATGTAGCTTGGGGTCTTATTTCAGTGGATGGTAAGTTTCTGCTAAGGCACCGAGAAGATAAGACCCGTAAGAACCGAAACAACTATGTGTTAATTGGTGGTCGTGTCTCGCAAAACGATTTAATGGAAGCGAACAAAGAGCTAGATACACTCGCTGCAGTCAGTCTCTTACAAAGCCCAGAGGCATCCAATCAATCTGACGCAATAGAGGTCGCCCTTGAGCGAGAATTATCTGAAGAAACAGGTTTGAATCCTAAAGAACACTATTCCTATTCATCTTGGCGCACCATTAAACCTTACACCGCTGTCGAAGGCGGTGGTGCAAATCATGCGCTAACGGAATACCGAATACATGTTTACCATATTAATCTTACTCAAGATGGCCTACTTGCGCTTTCTAAACGCATCCGCGCAGATGAAAACCTAACATGGTTTACGGCTGATGAGCTTGTTAAGGCTAAGTCTCAAGATGGCAGAATGGCGTATATCGATGCCTTGATCGAGGATCACGATTCTAAAGATGATTGGCGTAAATCTATAGAGAGTATCTCTCCAAGCTATGTGAATACACTCTCAGAGCTTCCAGATTCTTTTTCAACGACATTCTCGCTAGATAATTCAGAGAAAATCAGCGCTGGTAAGACCGGCAAAGAAAAGGACTTAGATTGCAATTTAACTGATGAAGAGCACAACTTGCTGCTAAGCTTGAGTCTCTTTGCAAAGGATTCCGAAGCTGAGTCATGCTCTGAACGAATTCAGCTATTAATAAATGGTTGGGTAGAAATAGTTGATGACGATCTTAATGACTGTGCGAGAAGTTTAACTAATAAACTAAGTGATGCAGGCTTACCGATTATTGAAGGTTATAAAGAGCGCTTTTACCGTCTAGCCTTGGCAGGATCGAACGTTTATTTCCATAAGGTAGCATTTGAATATCGTTTAGAAGATTCGGTCGATAAGAAAACTCAATTAATTGTTACGAGAAATCCGATTGCGACTGACCTAATTGAATCTGAATCAGCTTCTTACACCAAAGAAATTTCTGGAGCGCTTAAGATTGGCCTGAAAGAGCTCATGGCCGATAAAGACGTTAGTGGTGACTCACAGAAAGACCTTGATACCTTCAAAAAGAATGTTCAAAGGTTGTCTTCCCTAAATCAAGGGATTGGCCTAAGAGCGCTGATACGTTCATTTAAATCTAACTTCCAGCTTTTTGATAAAACCGAAGACGAAGAAACACAGACTAAGGAATCAAGTCGATGAGTTCGATTGAAAGCACACCAACACCCAATAACCTAGCAGCATATTGTTGGTCGATCGCCGACCTGTTACGCGGCGACTTCAAGCAAAGCCAATACGGCCGCATCATCCTGCCATTTACGCTCTTACGCCGCCTTGAATGTGTTTTAGAAGAAACCAAAGAGCAGGTTTTAGCTAAATTCGAAGAAATACAGACAATGAACCTGCCCGAAGAAGCGCAGGAAAAGCTGCTGATTCGCGCTTCAGGTTTAAGTTTTTACAACACCTCAAAAATGGATCTCTCCAAGCTGGGCCAAAACGGCATCAAACAAAACCTGGAAAGCTACATCCAAAGCTTCTCCAAAGATGCCCGTGAAATCTTCGAGTTCTTCAACTTCGCCGAATTCCTAGGCCAGTTAAACGATGCCGACTTACTGTTTAAAATCGTACAAAAAGTCCGCCAAACCGATCTTAGCCCCAAGGCCATCTCCAACCACGATATGGGCCTGGTGTTTGAAGAGCTGATACGCCGCTTTGCTGAAGGCTCCAATGAAACCGCCGGGGAACACTTTACCCCCCGTGATATTGTGCGCCTCACCACCTCCCTGGTATTTATGGAAGATGATGACGCCCTCACCAAGCCCGGCATCATCCGCACCATCTACGACCCCACTGCGGGTACCGGTGGCTTCCTCTCCTCGGGTATGGAATACGTGCACGAGTTAAACCCACAAGCGGTCATGCGTGCCTTTGGCCAAGAGCTTAACCCTGAGAGCTACGCCATCTGTAAAGCCGATATGCTGATCAAAGGCCAGGACGTCACCAATATTAAACTCGGCAACACCTTATCCAATGATCAGCTCGCAGCCTCCAAGTTTGATTATATGCTCTCCAATCCGCCCTTTGGTGTCGATTGGAAAAAGATCGAATCCACCATCAAAGACGAAAACACCCTCAAGGGCTACGACGGCCGCTTTGGCCCAGGCTTACCGAGAGTGAGCGATGGCTCGTTATTATTCCTCATGCACCTGATCAGCAAATTAAGACCGAACGAAGGCGATGTACATGGAGGTACAAGTGTCGCGGGAGGCAGGACGCCGGGAGCGACCGGTGGCCGTATTGGCATCATCCTCAACGGCTCACCCCTGTTTACCGGTGGTGCAGGCAGTGGCGAGAGCGAAATTCGCCGTTACATCCTTGAGGCCGACCTGCTTGAAACCATCGTCGCGCTGCCCACCGATATGTTCTACAACACCGGCATCGCCACCTATGTATGGGTGCTGTCGAATAAAAAGGCCGATGAGCGCAAAGGCAAGGTACAGCTGATCAACGGCGTAAACCTCTGCGGCAAGATGCGTAAATCCCTAGGCTCCAAACGTAACGAAATGAGCAGCGATGACATCGCCACTATCACCCGCAGCTTTGGAGCCTTTGAAGTGGTGGATGCTCGTGAGCTGGATAAACCTGCCGAACAAAAAAGCAACCGTGGCCGACAATCGGAAAACCCTAAAACGGAAGCCCCCAAAACCTTCGCCAGTAAAATCTTCGCCACCCATGAATTTGGCTACCGCCGCATCACCATCGAGCGCCCATTACGCGAGAGCTACCAATTCAATGATGAGCGCATCGCCGAGCTGCGCTTTGCCCCCAAGCCGTTAAACGCGCCGATGAAGTGGGTATATGAAAACTATGCTGAAAGCTGGAGCGATGACGAAGGCTGTGAGAACTACGGTGTATTAGCCGAGAATGAAGCCGACATCCGCAAACACTTGAAAACCCATTTCAGTGATTTAAAAGAAGCCAAAATCAAAGAACTGTTAGACCACAAAACCTGGGCAGCACAAAAGCAATGCCTGCTAAAAGCCAAGCAGCTACAGGCAGAGATAGGCACTGTACAGTGCGATGATATGAACGGCTATGAAGCCGCCATCAAAGCCGCCTGCAAAGCTCAAGGCATTAGCCTGGATACCAAAGAGAAAAAACAAATCACCACCGCCGTAAGCTGGAAAAACCCGGCAGCGGAAAAGGTGATTAAAAAGCTGCATAAAAATACCGAAGCCAACCCGCTTTATGGTCTGTTTGAGGTGGATGGAGGTGCCGGCAGCGAAAAGAGAGTGATTGAGTACAAAACCGATGGTGACTTGCGTGATAATGAAAACGTTGCCCTTGATCCATCACAAACCGTCAATGCGTTGAACGAAGCCTACTTCAAAAAAGAGGTACAACCCCATGTACCCGATGCCTGGATCGATGCCAGCAAGACGGATGATAAAGATCAGGAAGTGGGCATCGTCGGTTATGAAATTCCGTTTAACCGCCATTTTTATCAGTACCAGCCGCCAAGAGATTTGGAAGCGATTGATGCGGATTTGGATGCTGTGTCTGCCGAGATTATGAATTTGCTGCAAGAGGTGCATTCGTAATGGGTAAGTATCAAGCATACCCTGAGTATGTT
>NZ_LWGE01000287.1:0-404 GCF_001635315.1 Oleiphilus sp. HI0123 | reverse complement strand
GCTCGATTAGTTACGATAAAGGTGTCGGATCTATTTTCCTACTGCTGTTTTTAGGCTCAAGCGAGTTGGCTCTGATGGAAATTAGAACGTCGTAAACAGGTTGGATAAGGAAGTTACTAAATGAGAAAAATAATCTTTGCCGTTGTGATGTTGTTAATAAGCGTAGACCTGTTCGCAGCGCACGGTAGAACTGCTTCAGCAGTGCCTACGCAGCTTATTCTCGCTCGTAGTGAAGGAGTGATGGTTCTAGGAGCTTTTGGAAATCCAGCAGCGTGCGAGACCACTAATTCAAATATCATAAACGTTGATAGAGTTTGGGTTCCACGCAGTCATGCAGAATATGAAACCATATACTCAACGCTTTTGGCTGCCATGATGGCGAGTAAGAAAGTTAATTTTTATAT
>NZ_LWGE01000286.1:0-300 GCF_001635315.1 Oleiphilus sp. HI0123 | reverse complement strand
ACGGGCACTACGTAATACCTAACTGGTATAACCCGGTTGAGCGTATCGCTTACACTAAGAGCCTTGCGAGACCTGAAATTTCCCCCAAATCCGGAGTAGCGATCGATACGTGGTGGTTCCGTAAGTAATGAGCGCCTACATTCTTCGCAGACTTCTTCTTATGATACCGACACTACTCGGCATCATGCTCTTAAACTTCATTATCGTGCAAGCAGCACCCGGCGGCCCCGTTGAGCGAATGCTCGCACAGATTCAGGGAATGGGTTCAGACGTTCAAAGCCGTTTAGGCGGCGGTAGCGG
>NZ_LWGE01000285.1:0-480 GCF_001635315.1 Oleiphilus sp. HI0123 | reverse complement strand
GAGGATTGGACGACGTCCTTAAATATCAACTCGATTGCCTTTTATGTCNATTAATGCCGACGCTACGCGGGTATATTTTCACCCTACTGCGAAGTGACGCGGCTACAGGTGCGATCCAATAGAAATCGATTTAATAATGAAGTGTGATATCTGGTGAGTTGGAACTGATAAATCTACAGCTCCATGATCACCGATACGACTGTTACTTTGATGAATTTGAATTCAATAAATTTAGTCACAAACCTCTATGTCCATAGCTACAACTTTTTATCTCGCCGCTTACAATTCGACAGTTATATTTATCGTCGTGGACATAATTTCGGTATTCTTTTCACTGCACTCTCCGATTGACACTAAAGCTCATTGGTTACCGGAAAACAAAAAAATCCTTGTTACTAATAGGGATTGCAAATTATTTTAACTATCGCATTGCTTTCTATGGTGGCTTTCTATCTTATCAAAAATCCAGCAATGTAAATA
>NZ_LWGE01000284.1:0-560 GCF_001635315.1 Oleiphilus sp. HI0123 | reverse complement strand
TCATAGTAGGCCTGTACTTCACCTGAGATATTAATCAGAAGACTACGACTAAAATATCGTTGCTTCCCTTGTGAACTAAGTGAGAGCGAAGCGGGGAACGGCAAACTACCCAAAACCAGGTTGATAGAATTATTTTTGGCAAATTGACGAAAGGCTTCCAAATATCCTTCGAACTTTTCCTGAAGCTGGGAATTTAGTGCGCTGCCGAAATAAAGAAAGTTTTCAGGGAAAACAACTAGCTCACAATCAGAACCAGAAAATTCACGCTCGAGTACCTCCATCGCCAGCTTGAAATTTTCTTCTGGCTCATCAGTACTGACCGTTTGAATGCATGCAACTCGAACCACGGCGTTACCTTATATAATTGATTGATGTCGTAGTATTTTAATTCGGTGCCAAATTGCTTTCTGCACCCGCATCACTCTCTTCTATTGGTGGCGTTACTCGCTGAGGCGTTTGAGTCGTCTTACGTTTTTTCTTGCTCGCGTTTACCGCCTCTTTTAATTCCACTATAGGCTTTTGCCACGTACCCGTAATATCGTATCGGGAAGTAGTTAAAG
>NZ_LWGE01000283.1:0-379 GCF_001635315.1 Oleiphilus sp. HI0123 | reverse complement strand
ACGTGCAAGAGAGAAGGCTGCCAGATACATTGCTTCTGAAAAACTGTACTTTTTGGCTTCGGTGTCGCAATACTCGGGGTTGATGCTAAGTCGAGATATTTCGCACAAAGATAAATGGCATCCAGAGGAAAATACCTGATCGATAAACCCTAGTGAGCAGGAGTTTGCCCTTTGGCAGGGCAAGGTGGGTTGCGCTGATAAGCTTTCAACTGAGTGGCTGATACGTATGCAGGCAATATATTGTCTGCTGCTATTCTCTTGAAGGAGCAGGTGTGTCGAGTTGTGGTCATATTGGTCAATGACCTGCTCAACATGAGTGAGTCCGTCAAAGTCTTCTTTGCTCTGTTTAAAACGTATTTGATAAGCTATACGTTTTTGT
>NZ_LWGE01000282.1:0-410 GCF_001635315.1 Oleiphilus sp. HI0123 | reverse complement strand
CTTTTGGATGCAAACCTTTCATTGCTAAAAACTCACCCTTTTCAGTAAGTAAGTGCTTACATAGTTTTACCATATTATCTAGCGCTGTAAATGCGCGTGACATAATTTGGTCAAATTGTTTATCCTGCGCAACACTCTCTACACGTCCATGCACTATTTCGATATTGGCTAGCGAAAGTGTAATCTTACTCTGAGTCAAAAAGCGTGTCTTTTTACCATTGCTGTCGACCAGCAAAAAGCGCTTTTCTGGAAACAAGATGGCCATCGGTATACCGGGTAATCCAGGGCCGGTACCGATATCAGCGATGTCCTGACCTTTTATATAAGGAGCAATGCTAAGCGAGTCGACCAGATGTTTAATCAACATTTCTTCCGGGTCACGAATAGCCGTCAGATTGTAGGCTTTATTC
>NZ_LWGE01000281.1:0-626 GCF_001635315.1 Oleiphilus sp. HI0123 | reverse complement strand
AAAATCATCCCGAACTGCTTTCAACAAAGTCATTGACGTACTGAGTATTGCCTTCGGCCGATGCCTAAACGGGAACATTGAAAGTTCTGACAAAGATATTGGGTCGCCAGAGATAAGGTCTGGTTTGTTGAGGTCGATGTAAAGCTCCCGATCATCAGGACTACCCCAATCGTTTGGATGAAAATTTAACTTCAACAACGCTTTATTGTTCAGATAGGGAGACACAGACGCATAAGTGAAACAACTCTCTTGAAACCCTGCCAAGATAACAGCGAGATCACTTCGGAACTCTCCCGTATCCACGTAATTCCACAATAGAGCTTTCTTATGATAAGCGCTGTATCTTGCTGCGACGATGGGATGAGATGGTATCGTTAACGCGTGCCCAGTTGTACCGGATGTTTCATAAGCAATTATCCGATCAAGAGGCAAATGATCAGGTGCGTATTCCGCTAAAACTGATCAGCCGTTGCGCTGAACGTGATCACTTGTTTCCCATCCATGCATCGTGAGTTGTCTTTTTACTTCAAGTGATCATCTTCAGTCAACGAAGTTAGTACTTTTCTCATCGATTCTCCTTTTAAGTTAAGTTTGTGAGCGTTATGCAGTAGCCGGTCTAATATGGC
>NZ_LWGE01000280.1:0-336 GCF_001635315.1 Oleiphilus sp. HI0123 | reverse complement strand
CACCCTCTCGTAGTATGAATCATTGGAATAAGAATGTTATCAAAAAACTTATCAAAGATACCTGTTAAGTATGGTGAGCCAATCTCGTCTAGCCCTTTAAAACGTGGAGCCAAGCTTCCTTGGGACACACTCCCTTGATAAAAGTAGTGACAATTAGAGCCCGCCTGCCTAAGTTTTACTTGATCAACCAAAAAGCCCTGTTCAGCTAAACTGTCAATAAGCTCAACAAAACCTTTTTCACCTTCTTTAACAATATAAAAATCAATACACGGATACCGTTCCCAGAAATCCGTCATTTCTAATTCAGTTAGGCCGTAATTAGGCCCTCCGAAAACA
>NZ_LWGE01000279.1:0-718 GCF_001635315.1 Oleiphilus sp. HI0123 | reverse complement strand
AAAAATATACTTGTAGAAAATAAGGAGTTATCGATGAGTAGTGCAGAAGCGAGCAAACAAGCCAAAATAATTAGTGAACTACGCGTCTTTATTCGAAAGTGTCTAAGTGACCCTAGTGTTTCAACAAAATGCATGGAGATCGCACGCGAGCTGAAAAATGAACCTGATGCTTCCGCTAAAATAGCAGAGAAGATCAGCGCCTCAACAATTGTTAGAATTCCTGAACAATTGAGTGATGCTGATAAGATCTTCTTGGAAGTCATTCACGAAGTCTTAGATGACGAAGCTGCGTTATATTAAGCTGAAGCAGTAATCTAGATTTAGCCTTGAGTGATTAAATCTATGCACCAATAGTCTGTGTTTATCTCAGACTATTGGCTATCCTCGGAGAGCTGACACAAACTACGCAATAACTTCATTGCTCGTTGAACCTCCATAGAAGCGTTCACGATTTCTTTCTGCTCTGCCAGAATATCTCTTAATGTATCAGTGGTCGTCAGTGGATTTGCTAATACCACTCGAAAGACGACACATGCTTGTCGATTATACTTCGGGGGTTCCAAACGCGTTCTTGAAACAAACGATAGGCCTTTCTCACGCTGAGTTTTTTGTACAAACTTAGTGATACGATCCAGAACTGCATTGATCTTTTCCATCAAAATATCGTCTGCAACTGCTAACACCGACGTTGCAAACTCCGGGCAATAACGATAAGTAA
>NZ_LWGE01000278.1:0-405 GCF_001635315.1 Oleiphilus sp. HI0123 | reverse complement strand
TAATAGCCAAATGATTGTCTAACTGAAGTGTTTCGGTATGTAAATTTATGTAAGCTGGCGTTTTTCTGTTTAGATATCAATCCGCATTGAAAGGTCGATAGATTTGCAGTCTTTTGTCAGTGCGCCGATTGAAATAAAGTCTACTCCCGTTTCAGCAATTGGGACCAGCGTTTCATTGGTTATGCCGCCAGAAGCTTCAAGCTTGGCTTGGCCTTTATTTAGTTTTACGGCCTCGTTTAAAGTGCTGATAGGGAAATTGTCGAGCATGACGATATCAGCCTGAGCTTGTAAGGCTAGTTGCAACTCTTGTATAGATTCAACTTCAACTTCGATGGGCTTTCCGGGAGCTAGTTGCTGAGCTTTGTTAACTGCCTGTCCAATGCCGCTGCAGGCCATAATGTGATT
>NZ_LWGE01000277.1:0-9780 GCF_001635315.1 Oleiphilus sp. HI0123 | reverse complement strand
CAACAGTGAAGCCGAACTCAAACAACTGTCCTGCAGGTGCAGACTCGCCAAAACTATTCATGCCGATCACTCGTCCGTCAATACCCACATACTTGTACCAGTAATCGGCGATCGCTGCCTCAATAGCAATACGCGCAGGAACCTCAAGAGGTAAAACAGACAGGCGATATTCGATATCTTGCTGATCAAAAACATCAGTACAAGGCATAGAAACAACTCGGACATTAACTTCACGCTTAGTAAGTTCGTCTGCAGCAGCAACTGCCAATCCTACTTCAGAACCTGTAGCGATCAGAATCAACTCTGGCAAGCCTTCACAGTCTTTCAAGATGTAACCACCACGCTCAATATTTGCAACTTGCTCTTTACTTCGCTCTTGGTGAACTAGGTTTTGCCGCGAGAAAATCAATGAGGATGGGCCATCGGCACGCTCAAGGGAATGCTTCCACGACACGGCTGACTCAACCGTATCACAAGGCCTCCAGCAGTTCATGTTAGGCGTTAGACGCAAACTTGAAATCTGCTCGACCGGCTGATGAGTTGGGCCATCTTCGCCCAGACCAATAGAATCATGTGTAAATACATAGATAGCACGCTGCTTCATGAGTGCAGACATACGTACAGCATTGCGTGCGTATTCCATAAAGATTAAGAAAGTAGCACCGTAAGGAACAAATCCGCCGTGTAAGGCGATGCCATTCATAATCGCAGCCATACCGAATTCACGAACGCCGTAATAAATATAGTTACCGGCCGCATCATTAGCTTCCAAGCCCTTACAGCCACTCCATAAAGTCAGGTTAGACGCAGCAAGATCAGCAGAGCCCCCCATTAATTCAGGAAGCATTGGACCAAACTGGTTCAAGGAATTCTGGGATGCCTTTCGGCTGGCAATCGTTGCACCATCTTCTTGCAACTGATTAATGTATTGATCTGCTTGTTTAGCAAAATCTTCTGGAAGCTCACCAGCTAAACGACGATTGAATTCGCTAGCAAGTTCTGGATATACCTCTGCGTATGCATCAAAACGAGCAGACCAATCTTTCTCAGCCTTGGAACCAGCTTCACGAGCATTCCAGCCATTATATATATCTTCGGGAATTTCAAAAGCACCATGAGCCCAGCCTAAGCGCTCACGAGTTGCAGCAATTTCATCATCACCCAACGGAGCACCGTGACAATCTTCTTTACCTTCTTTATTTGGCGAACCAAAACCTATTACTGTTTTACAGCAAATAATAGTTGGCTGAGTAGTATTACTTTTAGCTTCTTTAATGGCCGCCTCGATGGCATCAGCATCATGACCATCTACATTAGGAATAACTTGCCAGTTATAAGACTCGAAGCGCTTAGGTGTATCGTCAGAGAACCAACCTTCGACTTCACCGTCTATTGAAATGCCGTTATCATCATAAAAAAGTACCAATTTACCCAAGCCAAGCGTACCTGCTAAAGAACACACTTCGTGGGAAATACCTTCCATCAAACAGCCATCACCAGCAAATGTATAGGTGTAATGATCAACGATATTATGACCTTCACGGTTAAATTGCGCAGCAAGTGACTTTTCGGCTATCGCCATACCCACCGCATTAGAAATACCTTGACCAAGAGGGCCAGTGGTAGTTTCAACTCCGGGTGTGTATCCGTATTCAGGGTGACCTGGCGTTTTAGAATGTAGCTGTCGGAAGTTTTTAAGATCTTCAATACCCAGATCATAACCGCTTAAGTGCAGCAAAGAATAGATAAGCATTGAACCGTGGCCGTTGGACAATATAAATCGATCGCGATTTGGCCAAGACGGGTTCTGAGGGGTATGCTGTAAGTGGCCGTTCCATAACACTTCAGCAATATCAGCCATTCCCATTGGCGCGCCAGGATGGCCAGACTTTGCTTTTTGAACTGCATCCATACTTAACGCACGAATGGCATTTGCTAGTTCACGACGTGACGGCATTAAATTTCTCCCGAAAGATGATCTAAAAAAGCCGCCATTCTCGCTTAAATTACCCTATTGAGCAAATAAAACTTGAACAATAGGGTAATAATATTATGAAGCCTGGGAGGCCGAGTGAACCGTACTCTGGGCAAGGTCCAGCAACTCTCGCAACGCAACTGAATACATTGAAAACTCTGCATCTTCGGTAGCTTTGAATTCAGTGAGCATCTGACGCCATCGCGCCACAAGCTCATCATGCTGCTCCATCCATAAATCGACACGTTTATTTATGTCTTTCGGGGCATCATTCAACTTCAACAAACCGACAGTTAAAGCACGCTGCTGCCAGTCTAGATCTTCTCTGAAAGCTTCACGCGCTAGTGCTTGCCAGTGAGTTAAAGGCGTAAGTGCGTTAATTTGGTAGGAGAACCAAGTTAGCTCTAAGCGATTGCCCAGTAAGTAGTAAATTTTGGCAACCTGATCCAGAGAGCCATCACCCTCTTCCTGCGCCTCTATAATCCCAAGCGCAGAATACAAATGACTGGCCCCAGCGACAATACCTGCGAGCTTTTCCGGCACACCTTGCTCGACCAGGCTATCAAACTTATCTTGCCATAACTGGGCAGATGCGCCAGTCAGGTAACTTGGTAACGATTTAGCAATCTTGGCTATACCAGTTTTGAAACGGTCCATATTCTCAGTAACGTTTAATTCACTGCGACGATTTCTGATCAGCCAGCGACATGCTCTGCGCATTAAACTCATTAACTCAGCCATCATACTGTACTGGAGGTCACTGGAAATAAGGTAATCAAGATCCTCTATTTGCCCCCAAATATTTTCAAGGTCAAATACATCACGCGCGATAATATAAGCCAAAGCAACTGAAGAGGAGCTTGCACCTGTTGATTGCTTTAACCGCTCAACGAATGTAATCCCCATATGATTGACCATATCGTTAGCAACCTGCGTTGATATGATCTCTCTTCTTAAGCGATGATCATGAAGTTGAGCACCGTATTTCTTGACTATCTGTTGTGGGAAGGCGACCTCAATTTCATCACTCAAGTGGTCATCATCAGGAAGGTTCGAGTTAATAAGCTCTTCTTTAAGGTCACCTTTTACATAGGAGATAAGTACTGATAACTCGGGTCTTGTTAGCCCCATATCTAGAGACTTTCGCTCAGTGATATCGTCATCACAAGGCAGGAACTCAAGTTCACGATTCAGCTTTCCTGATGCTTCCATTGCATTGATCAGACGTCGATACTCTTCCATTCTTGGCATCGCATCTTTAAGCGCTATACTAATTGCTTGTGTTTGACGGTAGTTATTTTTTAAAACGAGATCAGACACGCTATCCGTCATGTCTGCTAACAGTTTATTTCTTTGCTTCTCAGTTAAGTCTCCATTCAGCAATATATCATTCAAGAGGATCTTTATATTCACTTCATGATCTGAGCAGTCTACGCCAGCCGCGTTATCGATAAAGTCTGTATTTAATTGCCCGCCACTCTGAGCATACTCAATACGAGAAAGCTGGGTCATACCCAAATTTCCGCCCTCACCGACTACTTTGGCTTTTAGCTCTTTACCGGTGATACGTAATACATCATTAGCCTTATCACCCACATCCGCGTGAGTTTCCTTGCTCGACATAATATAGGTGCCAATGCCGCCAAACCAAAGCAGGTCAACCTCTGCCTTTAGTATTCGATTTATCAAATCATTTGGAGCCAGGCGCGTTTCCTTTGTACCGATAAAGTCCTGCATTTGCTTCGAAAGTTCAATAGACTTAGAGGAACGTGAATAAATACCGCCACCTTCAGAAATCAGTTCTTTGTTATAGTCATCCCAGGTAGAGCCCTGCAGTTCAAACAAGCGCTTTCTCTCTGAAAAGCTTGTTGAAGGGTCCGGATCAGGATCAAAGAAAATGTGCATATGGTTAAATGCCGCTACTAGCTTGGTATGCTTGGATAGCAGCATGCCATTTCCGAAAACATCGCCTGCCATATCACCGATACCAATTGCAGTGAATGGCGTTGTTTGCGTATTAAGACCTAGCTCTCTGAAATGGCGCTGAACTGATACCCAAGCGCCTTTTGCAGTGATCCCCATTTTCTTGTGGTCGTAGCCGTGACTACCACCCGAAGCAAAGGCATCACCAAGCCAATGCCCCTTCTCCAAAGATATCTCATTCGCAATATCAGAGAAGGTTGCTGTGCCTTTATCCGCGGCAACTACGAGGTAATAATCGTCATCATCATGACATACGACTTCGGTCGGCTTAACCACTTCACCATTAACCAGGTTATCGGTTACATTAAGCATTCCGGTAATAAAGGTTTGGTAACACGCAATCCCTTCAGCGATGAAGCCTTTCCGGTCGCTTGGAAAATTCTTAGCAACGAAGCCGCCCTTCGCACCAACCGGAACGATAACAGCATTCTTAACTTGCTGAGCCTTAACCAAGCCTAAAACTTCAGTGCGATAATCTTCATAACGATCAGACCAACGCAAGCCACCACGAGCAACCTTCCCCCCACGCAAATGAACCCCTTCAACCCTGGGCGAATAAACAAATATCTCATACATTGGAACGGGCAAAGGAACGTTTGGAATTAAACGCGGCTGCAACTTATACGAAATATAACTTTTATCCGCACCACCGCTATCGTGCTGATAGAAGTTTGTACGCATCGTTGCTTTGATCAAATCAAGATATAAACGCAGAATCTTGTCTTCGGTCAGGTTATGTACATTGTTTAGCGCCTTGTAAAAGTTTTCTTCTATCTTATCTAGCAGCTTTAGATTCTTTGCAGATAAAGCGTTTGCACCGGGTTTAAAACGGTGTTCAAAATAGTCGCTAAGCAAGGCCGTGATTTCTACGTTTGACACCACCGTATTAGAAATAAACTCTTGAGAGTTGCTAACGCGAATCTGTTGCATATAACGGGAGTAAGATCGTAGCATAGCGATTTGACGCCAATTCATATAGGCACTGATTATTAACCTATTAAATCGGTCATTCTCTGCGTCTCCCTGCCACACTTTGATAAATAGCTCTTCGAAATTATCACGAATCTTCGAAATATCAATTGGCTTCTGATCGCTTGTCGTCAACATAAAATCATGTAACCACACCGTAGCTCCTTCACGATCAATACTTTCGTAAGGGTTCTCACCGATAACTCTCAGCCCCATATTTTCGAAGATAGGCATGACATCAGACAATGGGATCGGTTGATCAGCATGAAAAAGCTTAAAGTGAACGACTTTTTCATTTTCTTCTATCGTTCGATAAAAACTCATACCAATCGTATTTTCAGTTTTTACCTTTTCTATATTCTCGATATCGACCGCAGCTCTTCGAGGCGAAAACTCTTCTCGATAACTTGATGAAAAAGCGGATCTATAACGGTTGATATAAGTATTTGCTTTCTCTTCGCCGTAAGCATCAAACAAAGATTGCTCTAGATCGTCTTCCCAAGACTGAGCTACAGCAACAATTTTCTCTTCAATGTCAGCAACGTTAAACGCACTTCGGTCAAAATGTTCAACACGCAAGTTAATATGGGTTCGCGCAAGCACTGACTCAGATATAAATGTATTAAAGTCAGTATCAGCAGCACCTAAACTATCTTGTAAAATTCGCTGAATTTTAAGGCGAATATCCGTGCTATAGATTTCTCTTGGGACATAAGCCAAACATGAGACAAACTGGCTAAAAATATCCTCTCTTATAAATAGCCTTGTCTGCTTTCGCTCCTGTATATAAAGGGTTCCCATAATAACGTCGAGCAACTCATCCTTATCAATCTGGAACAGATCCTCCCGTGGAAAAACTATCAGAGACTGCAGAAGCTCCTTGCCCCGATAGTCCCGTATATTTAAACCCGAGTTTTCAGAAACGTAGCTGATTTTATTCCGCAACAAAGGAATGTTTGCAGGCGATTCAGAATACATTTTTGCGGTGTATAGGCCAATAAAACAACAGATACCGGCTAAATTGCCATCTTTATCAAAACGCTTTACACCAACACACTCTGGATAAACAGGTCGATGAACGGAGGACCGCTGAGAAGCCTTTGAGAAAAAGAACAAATTGCTACCGAAAATTTGTTGCTTAGAGGCTTTTGGCAACTTGTTCAGTTCTGACTTTTCGATAAAATCTACAAAGCGATGAACCAGCCCCAGGCCGCTTCCTTTAACGAGGTCGAAACTTTCACTTCTTCCCTCTTTCTTTAGGTCATAATCTACACAACCCAAGAAGATGAAGCGTTCATCCCCCATCCAGCGTAAAAACTCGCGCCCCTCTTCAATGTCTTCAGGCGCAATAGTTTTATAATTCTTTTCGGTTAGGTTTTCTATCAAGCTCTGTTTCTTGGTAAGCATATTTTCATAGTCGCCAACCATCGTTGAAACGTCTGACATCACTTCATTGATAGCCTTTAGCAAAGACTTCTGAGACGCTGAATCGCTATGCCGATCTATCTCGATAAATATAAGCGCTTCATCATTGCAGGTTGATTCTTTTGCGGCGGCACCACTTTTAAGGGATTCAATATCACCATTTTTTGCTCGTTCGCAACGGATATTTGCATACTGAATACTATGAATTTTGACCATGCGATTAGAAAGGATTAGCCTGATCGAATCGACAATAAACGGCATGTTTTCTTGAAGCACCACGAGTACAGTATGGGGTGACTGCCAATTATGGTCTTCAAGGTTCGGGTTAAAAACCTCAATTTTCGCCTTTGTACCTTTGTGCGATGAAGAAAACTTCCATGCCGACATAACAAGGCCGAGCATATCCGAGACTCTACGGCCTTCGAATTCCTCTATAAACGTGCTTGCGAAAAGCTGGTCGACAAACTGGGTAACCAACGCTCCCTGTTTGACACCTAACTTATCCTTAACAGAGTCTTTAATCTGGGAAATGAATTTTTTCTTACTTGTGGTATCAATAACCTTCATTATTATTTTCCGCCATTTCAATCAACAAAGCTCACAACTTACATTAGTTAAATGAATAATAGTTCATTGACAGGAAATTGCTTATTAATCATCTATCTATTAAGTTTAATCTTCGATTTTTTTAGAAATATTATCTAGGTTATTGCACTATGAGCGCACATGCAGCATTTGATCAATTAAATACAGCTCTCAGCAAACGAATTCTTGGCCAGGCACATTTGGTCGAGCGATTGCTAATTGCCCTTTTGGCAGATGGCCACTTACTAGTTGAAGGCGCGCCCGGGCTTGCAAAAACAAAGGCAATCAAAGAACTTTCCGATCGAATTGAAGGCAACTTTCAACGCATCCAGTTCACACCTGATCTACTCCCTTCCGATGTAACCGGCACAGAAATATATCGTGCCGAGAAAGGAGAGTTTGAATTTCAAAAAGGCCCAATATTTCATAATTTAATACTAGCTGACGAAATTAACCGTGCCCCCGCAAAAGTTCAATCTGCACTACTAGAAGCAATGGCCGAGCGACAAGTAAGCGTTGGCAAACAAACCTTCCCGCTTGATAGTTTATTCTTAGTAATGGCCACGCAAAACCCAATCGAACAAGAAGGCACCTACCCCCTGCCCGAAGCGCAGTTAGATCGTTTTTTAATGCACGTAAAGATCGACTACCCCAACCTTGAGTCCGAAAAGGAAATATTGCGACTAGCCAGAAGCGAGCACGATGACACGCCATTGAACGAAGAGGTATTAGAACTTGCTCAGTCTGAGATCTTCCAAGCCAGGAAAGAGATGTCTGCAATCCATATGAGCGAAGCTGTAGAGGAATATCTTGTCCACCTTACGATTGCGACGCGTCAACCTACACAATACGGTGAAGACCTGGGTCGCTGGATCGATTTCGGCGCCAGTCCACGCGCAACAATTTCCCTAGATCGCTGCGCACGTGCTTATGCATGGTTAAATGGCAAAGATTTCGTTAGCCCTGACGATATTCGCGCCGTACTTCACGACGTCTTTCGTCATCGCATTATCATCAGCTTTGAAGCTGAAGCAGACGGTATAACAGCCGATCATGTGATCAATGAACTAATTCACCGCGTTCCTGTAGCATAATCAATGCCTGTTACTAATTCAGACTCAATTCCCAACCTCGACCAGGGGCCTTATACTTCGGTGCAGGCGCTTGCGCGTTTACGTTGGCAGGCAAAAAATCTAAAACTCAGAAAAGCAAAAGCTATTTCGCGCCCCCAAAGCGGTTCACACCTATCCAAATTCCGCGGTCGAGGCATGGAGTTCGCAGAAGTTCGTGTATATCAGCCTGGTGACGACGTTCGGAGTATCGATTGGCGCGTTACAGCACGGCGCCAGACGCCTCACACTAAACTATTTAACGAAGAACGCGAACGCCCACTCCTAGTTATTTGTGATCAGAGTAAAAGCCAGTTTTTCGGTAGCAAACATAGCTTCAAGTCCGTTAGAGCTGCCGAAGCTGCTGCCTTGTTCGCATGGTCTGCACTCGACCACAATGACCGCGTTGGAGGCATAGTATTCTCTGACATTGCACATCACGAAGTAAAGCCAGCGCGTAGTCGCAAGTCAGTAATGCAATACATTAATTTTCTTAGTCAGTTTAACCAAGCCTTGAATATAGAAGATAGCAAAATTCCCCCTTCTTTCTCGCTTGATAAGGCACTAATAGAAGCGGTCAGACTTGCAAAGCCAGGTACGCTTATCGTTATCATCAGCGACTTTTTACACTTTAATCAGGAAACTGAAAAAGCACTTAAGGCCCTTAGTAGGCACAATGAGTTACTCTTCATTCGTAGCTATGACCCTCTAGAGGAAGAGCTTCCTCCACCAGGCTTACACCCTGTATCTGATGGCCAACAAACTCTGCTCATCAACTCAAACTCGGCACAAGTTCGATCCGACTACAGCGCCTGGGCGACTCAACACAAAAACCAGTTAGAAGAAATGAGCAAACGTTTTAAATCCTTATTAATAAATCTGTCTACACATCAGGAAACTAGCCACTGTCTCCAAGAAATTCTGCGCAATTACAGCAGATAGTGACTCAATAACACCATGAACCCATCATCGCCATTAGACCAACTAAAAGATATCCACCCTCCCGTGGATATCACCTGGTGGCCGCTAGCTTTTGGCTGGTGGGCTTTAATTGTTATTTCGGTCATCGCTATTGCGCTTGGTCTTACTTTTTTCATAAGACATAGACAACGGAATGCCTGGCGCAGGGTAGCCTTACTTGAACTTAAAGCAATAACCCACAACTCAAAAAGTTGGGATAACTTCGAGCTAGCTACCGAAATAAACATACTCCTAAAGCGATGCCTTGCCGGGAACTCAAGCTCTACTGCACACCTTAGCGACACCGCTGACAAATGGGGCGATACTCTCAACACAACGCAAAACAAAGTAATACTGCCGAGCGACTTACTAGACATCCTCTGTCACGAGATTTACCAACGGAATTGCCCTCGTATAAATACCGAGCAATTGATGCTAATCGAAAAATGGATTCGAGGCCTACGTCATGCTTGATAATCTCTTAGAAGCACTTAACTTTGGGCTAGTTTGGCCTCTTGCGCTATTACTTTTGCCAATTCCTTTGCTCATCCCTCGGCGAGCAAATCAAAGCACCACAAACTATAGAGCGCCGCAGCTTCCACTCTATGAAACAGTAAAAGCACTGAAACTGTCACGTGCACCAGAAGGAAAAACCCATAGCAAACTAAGTAAATACCTACTGGCTTTTGCGTGGTGTTTTCTAATAGTTGCAGCCTCCAGGCCTACTTACTACGGAGAAAAAGTAAACCTCCCGCTAAGTGGAAGAGACTTGAT
>NZ_LWGE01000276.1:0-685 GCF_001635315.1 Oleiphilus sp. HI0123 | reverse complement strand
TGGCGAAGTCAAACCCATTGCCTTCGGGCGTAGGTAAAGGTTTTGCAGAACTCAAATCAAGATTATGGTTTGTGTTCGCTGCAATCCTGGTTTATCGAGTTGGTGCGCACATTCCAGTGCCAGGCATCAACCCAGAGAGACTAGCCGCGCTATTCGAGCAAAACCAAGGTACTATTTTGAGCTTGTTTAACATGTTCTCTGGTGGTGCATTGGAGCGAATGAGTATCTTCGCCTTGGGAATCATGCCCTATATTTCTGCATCGATCATTATGCAGTTGTTAACTGCTGTAAGCCCTACTCTTGAACAGCTTAAGAAAGAAGGCGAAGCGGGTCGTAGAAAGATTAGTCAGTATACGCGTTATGGCACAGTTGCTTTAGCGTTGATACAGGCTTCAGGTATGTCGGTAGGTCTTGCCTCTCAAGGTGTGACCTTCACTGATAGCTTTAGTTTCTACTTCCTTGCGATCTCTACATTTGTTTGTGGTGCTGTCTTCCTTATGTGGTTGGGAGAGCAGATTACAGAGCGTGGTATTGGTAACGGTATTTCCTTGTTGATATTTGCAGGGATTGTCGCGGGTTTACCAGGTGCGTTCGGTCAGTCGTTTGAAGCTGCAAGGCAGGGAGAATTAAATCTCCTTGCATTGTTAGGTATTGGTGTATTCGCAGTTGCTATCGTTGCCTTCGT
>NZ_LWGE01000275.1:0-672 GCF_001635315.1 Oleiphilus sp. HI0123 | reverse complement strand
GCTTTAGGTAAAGTATCAGGGTTATTGAACCCGCATAAAGAGTATTTGGCACTGGGCAAGTCGACTGATGAAAGGTCAAATAATTATAGAGAATTGTTTAGGCATCATGTAGATGAAGAAATGATCACAGATATACGCGAGGCGGTTAACAAGGGAATAGCGATAGGTAGTGAAGGGTTCAAGGAACAGATTGAGCGAAGGTATCATCGTCGAGTGGTTCCTGGAAAAGCGGGTAGGCCGAGGATTGAAGGTTGATTGGTAAATGTTACTCTGACCCCGATTACTCTTATTGATAACTGAGTCGTATCAGGTTACAATTCGGCTTATGATTCTATCATTTAAACACAAAGGCCTCGAGAAGTTCTTCAAAGCAGGAAAAACTTCAGGTATTCAAGTAAAGCACTCTAAGCGTTTAAAACTTATTTTAGGCCGACTTAATGCTTCTACTTCCCCAGATGATATGAATTTACCGGGGCTATTTCTGAACTCCTTATCTGGTAAGCGTTCAGATGTTTGGTCTGTTCGTGTTAGTGGGAATTGGAGGGTGACGTTCCGTTTCAATGGGGAACATGCAGAAATTGTAAATTACGAAGATTATCACTGAGGTGAAATTATGCTAATGCACAACCCTCCACATCCAGGCGAGATTATTAAAGAGCTTTGTCTTGAGCC
>NZ_LWGE01000274.1:0-466 GCF_001635315.1 Oleiphilus sp. HI0123 | reverse complement strand
TGATTGTGACAGAGTGAATACCAGCTTCATCATAGCTAGGTACCCATTGAATTAGGCCACTTGAATTGATGCTCATGCCAAGAGGCGCACTTTGTAGCGTGTAGGTAAGCTGATTGTTATCGGGGTCAACAGCATCCAAGCTATAGCTATAGGGTGTATTCTCTAGCCCATCATTTAAGCTCATCGTATTGATGACAGGCGCTCGGTTAGTATTCTGTACGTTGAGACTAAAGCTTTGTGTGTCTTGCAGGATACCATCTGTTACCGATACCGTAATCGGATATTCTGCAGCTGCATAATAATCAGGTACCCACGACACAAGCCCCGTATTCGAATCAATTGACATCCCATCTGGGGAGTTAAGTAAATTGAAGGATAAGTCACTGCTATCAACATCAGTAGCAACTATTTGGTATTGATAGAGTTCACTTTCTATCGCTGACAACATTGGGGTTGATGCAATAAC
>NZ_LWGE01000273.1:0-364 GCF_001635315.1 Oleiphilus sp. HI0123 | reverse complement strand
AATAGCGAGCATACACAACAGGACTAACGCACTTATTGCTCTAGATAGATTCATTATTAACATTGCCCAGCTAAAGCAGCCCTTGTGATAACAAAGCTGCCTCAGCTCAAGCAATTAGGCCTCCCCATTCGTTTTTCATGACAAACATGAGTACCAAACGTTACATGAGTTTCAAGAATTCACGTAGGGCTAGTTTTTCTTCTGCAGGTAGATCTATACCAAACTGGTGGCCTTTGTTCTCAACAAAATCACCGCACTTCAAGAATACTGCATCATGTGGATTAGACGAAAGTACATGCGCAGCAGGCGTGCCTTTAGGGAAATGGACAATGCCATCTGGCTGACCGCTTAAGGTAATATTCAG
>NZ_LWGE01000272.1:0-478 GCF_001635315.1 Oleiphilus sp. HI0123 | reverse complement strand
CCTCAAACTCCTAAGCAAACTGCTCAAACAAGATATCGAAGCTTTTAGCGTTTCTTGGAACAGGCTCGATGGCTACTATCCAGCAGCACTTGCCACCATTCCTGAAGAAGAACTCAGAGCATCACTTCGTCAAATTGCTGAAGTAGAACTCGAAGCCTGTCGGCAAATTCAAATGCTGATCGGCAAGCAAGCTATGCACGATACCAAGAGTAGTATCGCCGCAAGAATAAGCCTTGCAAATCGCGTCATTGAAACACTAGAAAGCACGAGACAAAACTAAGCCCTGCATCGCACTTTCATTTAATCAAACTACGATGCTGGCAAAACTCTGACGAAAATTGATTTCAGGTATTCTGTTTCCGGAATTACTGGCAGTATTGGGTGATCTGCACCTTGGCCGCCCTGCTCAATTACTTGTAAGCGCTTTTCCAAAGTCTGGCCACTTACCGCAATAGCTTTCATCAAGGCTTCTCGCGAA
>NZ_LWGE01000271.1:0-646 GCF_001635315.1 Oleiphilus sp. HI0123 | reverse complement strand
AGCAATTAAATAAGATGTCGGCTGGTGAATGTGTCAAAGTGATCGCCACTGATAAGGGCTCCGTTAGGGATTTCGCTTCGTTTATAGCTTTAACAGCTCATGAGTTAATCGAATCTTCTGAAGAAGACTTAGAATCGTCGCGCTTTGTGTACTATATTATTAAGCGCTAAGGCGTTTCATTCCCGCTTAGTATTCTAATTTATGGGCATTGATTTTAGTAAGTGTCCGGTTTCAAACCTCTTTTAGGCAAATTTATGCTCCAGGTATTACGGTCTTGGGTTGACCGATATTTTTCAGACGAAGAAGCTGTTGTGCTGTTGATTTTAATCGGCGGAAGTTTGGTGTTTATATCGCTTTGGGGCGACATTATGGCGCCGGTTATTGCCAGCGTTATCCTCGCATATGTGCTTCAAGGCTTTATTGCTTATCTCGTGTCCAAGGGAATGAACAATAAGGCTGCGATTTACAGTTCTTATATATTATTCCTAGGGGTAGTGTTCGGTTTTATATTTTCGGTAATGCCGTTGGTATGGCGACAGCTCTCATCGTTGGTCGGAGATGCGCCCAATATTCTTAACAATCTTAAATCTCATATTTTTACCCTACAAGAAGATTATTCTCATATTATTACTATATCGGAGCTTGA
>NZ_LWGE01000270.1:0-684 GCF_001635315.1 Oleiphilus sp. HI0123 | reverse complement strand
CGTTGCACCATACATTTCATCATCAAGAACATTCAAAATATGTTTATTATTTTCTGTATCCATAAATAGTTAATACGCCAACGCTATCCACCTCCGCTCAAAGTACAAGATGGCAGTGTTAGCCTATTTTTCTCCTCAATCGGTTAATTCCATAAGTTATTTTGAACGTAAAGATCATTAGTTTACTGTTAAACAAGACACTAGACTATTAGCATCAATCGGCTTATTGAGCACTTTGAATCCTGACCGTTTGAGACTTATCAATAAGTCTACTTCCGTATCCCCCGTCAGAATAATAATGTTCAAACGCTTTTCTTGAAGCATTATTTTGTTTGCGATATTGATACCTGTCTCTGAATCAGAGAGTCTATTATCCAAGATCACACAATCAAAATTATCAGAGCAATAAACGTTACTTGAGAAGAACTCCTGACCACTGCCAAATGCTTCGACTTCATGCCCAAGAGACTCCAATAAGAGCGTTATGCTATCCCTTACTGAGACATCATCATCAATAACGATAACCTTTAGAGGAGCAGTCTTGTTGGTTTGTTCAAGGTATTCATCAGATCTAGGTTTATATTCAACATATGGTAGCTTTAGAATAAATTCAGTACCCGAATTAGAAGACCTCATGTCTAATGAAACGCCTAGGAGTTCAGACAGCTGCTTTACGATTGCCAA
>NZ_LWGE01000269.1:0-362 GCF_001635315.1 Oleiphilus sp. HI0123 | reverse complement strand
GGTTTGCCAGGTTCGGGTAATCACTTCCCCGACACGTCCCATCGCTTGGGAGTCGGAGGAAATCATACTGAAGGCACCGCGGTCATGGAAAATATCTTCGGCGGCAATCGTTTCTTTACGGATTCTTGAGTCAGCAAAGGCAACATCTTCAGGAATAGAACTATCTAAATGGTGACATACCATCAGCATATCCAGGTGCTCGTCAACCGTGTTACGCGTGTAAGGGCGTGTTGGGTTGGTAGATGAAGGCAATACATTCGGGTAAGCACAAGCACGAATGATATCAGGTGCGTGACCACCACCGGCACCCTCAGTGTGATACGTGTGGATCACGCGGTCTTTAAACGCACCAATGGTATCAT
>NZ_LWGE01000268.1:0-588 GCF_001635315.1 Oleiphilus sp. HI0123 | reverse complement strand
TTCGTCTTTTTCATCGGTCTGTTTATTAGTAAAAGTAACTGCCAGACCAGGACACAATACGGCCTTGGCACGAAGAATGTGGCGTAAACGACTAACTGAGAACTTCACCGTATCAAAGTATTGTGCATCAGGCCAAAAGCGTAACTCCGTTCCCGTATTACGCTTACCCACCGAATCAATCACATGTAAGTCTTCAGTTTTAAAACCGTCAGCAAAGGCTATCTTATGTAGCTTTCCATCGCGCTTGATCAAAATTTCAAGCTTGGTAGTCAAAGCGTTTACAACCGATACACCAACGCCGTGTAGACCGCCCGAGAAGTTGTAGTTTTCATTGGAGAACTTACCGCCAGCATGTAGCTTACTTAAGATTAGTTCTACCCCTGGTACACCTTCTTCAGAGTGAATATCTACGGGCATCCCGCGCCCGTTATCGGCAACTGACAAAGAACCATCTTCATACAATACAACATCAATTTTACTGGCGTGACCCGCAAGCGCTTCATCGACACTGTTATCGATTACTTCCTGAGCAAGGTGATTGGGCCGAGTGGTTTCAGTATACATCCCCGGTCTTTTCTTAACCGGGTC
>NZ_LWGE01000267.1:0-589 GCF_001635315.1 Oleiphilus sp. HI0123 | reverse complement strand
CTCAAGCGCTGGAATATCAAATACAACAACATGGTCACGCTCAGCTGAAATCATTTCAGGTAGCGTTACGCCGTTTTCAGAGTTATAGCAGGTTGATGCAGCGAAACGACCGTCGTAGTCGGCATCGGTATTATCAAGGTTGCCATCAACAATGACCTGGAAAGCCATTTCCATCTTCTCAGCGTCAATGACGTTGAACATGGAGAAATATTTACTAGGGTCATCCAAATCACGTCCGTCATTCGGTAATGGAATTTCATATTCACCGTTACAGAATATATATTTGGTATGAGGTACTTTCTGAACCCTTAAACCATGGATCGCCTGTACATTTGGAACGTCGATCATCTTATCGGCTTTCATAATGTCGCAGCGGATACGTGCTACACGAGTATTTGCTTTATCGTTGATGAAAACATACTTACCGTCATAGCGGCCATCTTGCATACTCATATGAGGGTGATGTGCATCACCGTTAAAGTACTTGGCAGATTCACCCATGACTGCTTTACTTTCGTTGGTCTGACCCCAGCCAGTCGCGCTTTCATGGTTGAATACCGGAATACGCATTAGCTCACGCATTGAAGGT
>NZ_LWGE01000266.1:0-4654 GCF_001635315.1 Oleiphilus sp. HI0123 | reverse complement strand
AACGACTCAATGTTGCCAGCCGGTAGACGTAGTTGACGATACTGTCTGAGCACTGAACTTTGGATACTAGAGCTTGAATTTTGCTGAGAGTATTCTCGTTCAACACTGCTTGTAATTGATTTGCCAGCGCGCGTCGATCAATACCTTTGAGTAGTTGTTTTTCAGCGTCTTCACTTGGGTAACCTAGTGATATGCGCATCATAAATCGGTCTAATTGTGACTCTGGCAGCGCGTGAGTACCTGACTGGTCGCTAGGGTTCTGAGTGGCGATGACGAAAAAGGGCTCAGGGAGTGCGCGGGTTTCACCTTCTTGTGTGACCTGGCGCTCTTCCATTGCTTCGAGCAGAGCACTTTGGGTTTTAGGGCTGGCACGATTGATCTCGTCAGCGAGTACAAGGTTGGAAAATATCGGGCCGGGGTGAAAATGGAACTTACCGTCTTCTCGGTTAAAAATATTCAGGCCCAGTAAGTCACCAGGTAGTAAGTCGCTGGTAAATTGGATGCGTTGATAGCTTAAGCCCAAAGTTCCTGCTAAAGCGTGTGCTAATGTTGTCTTCCCCATGCCAGGCAAGTCTTCGATGAGCAGGTGGCCTTTAGCAAGCAAGCAGGTCAGGGCTAGCTTAATTTCATTCTCTTTGCCTAGAATAACTTTGTTGAGTTGGCTAAGGCCAAGTTGAATCGCTTTGATATTGCTCATAGTAGAATCTATAGACTTATGAAGTGGGGGTGGATGCTCTGTTTTGGGTTTGGACTCGCATAATATGGCGTGCAATCAACTGCTGGTGAGCTTCCGATATATCGGTAAAAGCAATATGCACCTCATAAGGTGATTGCGATCCTCGACATGAAAGTACATCGCCTTCAAGTATTAAGCCGCTATAGCTGGGTAGTAAAATAAGCTTGATTGCGACGCTTTGCCCTTTGGTATATTCCGACTCACTCTTAAGTGCCAAGCCTCCTTCACTCAAGTTAACAGTTTGAATGTTGTCATTTGAGTTTTGCTGGTTGTTCATTGCCAGCACTCTCGATAAGGCGTCGAGTTTCTTGTTCATTACTTTTAAAAACTGCCCCAGGTTTTTATCTTTATCTGTCAGCGTTCGGAGTAGATGCTTTGATTCAACATCCAATAGCTGAAACTCAGAGATCAGACCAAACTCGGGGCTTAGTTCAAAACATTCCGCTGCAGTTTGATTGTCAGCTCTGGGAACAATGTCAACGGACGCTTTATTTTCAACGCGAAAATATTGTCGTCGATTGGCGAGTTCGGTAATGGTTTCAATATCGTCATTCATAAGTCGGGACAGCTTGCTTCAACAAATAGAGGTTTAAAAAGATATATAGCTTTAATTAAAGCAAAGAAATGCTCGCTTCGCTGAATTGATTTGCGGCTTTTGTGAATGCCGCGCAAAGGAACTGACAAACAAGGTGTTGTTTGCTTAGGGGGGCTGTGGTTTAATCGCGCCATGTTTAAATTCTATCCTGTCTTAATTGGCCTTCGTTATACATCGGCGAAGCGCAAAAACCACTTCATTTCATTTATCTCGCTAACGTCGATGGTGGGCTTGATAATTGGTGTGGCTCTACTTATTACTGTGCTCTCTGTTATGAACGGTTTTGATCGTGAATTACAGCAAAGAATCTTGGGTATGGTGCCGCACGCAGTGATTAAACCTTATAGTGATATGCGAGACTGGCAAACACTTCAGGATTCTGTACTTGAAAATGAGAAAGTGCTTGCTGCCGCGCCGTTTATAAATGCTCAAGGAATGGTGACGCGTAACGGTGCAGTTCACGGTGTTCAGCTGAATGGCGTTTTACCTGAAGAAGAAACATCGGTCTCGATTATCAGTGAGCATATGATTCGAGGTTCTCTTGAGGATTTGAAATCAGGTGAGTTCGGCATGATTATCGGTGAAATACTATCCCGGCAATTGCGCGTTGATGTCGGGGATAAAGTCACTGTCGTTTTACCCGAAGCTTCCTTAACGCCTGCAGGTGTGTTTCCAAGGTTAAAGCGTTTTGTTGTAAAAGGTATTTTCAGTGTAGGAGCCGACCTGGATGCTTCGCTGACCATGATTCATATGGATGACGCGGCAAAAATGTTACGTATCAAAGGTTCAGTGCACGGCTTGCGCTTAAAAATGCATGACCTGTTTGATGCACCCTATATTGCTCGCCAGATAGCGATGAACCTGGATGAAGGTTTTTATAGCGTAGACTGGACCAGAACCCACGGAAACCTGTTTCAGGCAATTCGCATGGAAAAGACTATGATTGGCCTATTGTTGATGGTTATTGTTGCGGTTGCCGCCTTTAATATTATCTCTACTTTAGTGATGGTTGTGACGGATAAGAAAGCTGACATAGCGATCCTCCGCACCATGGGGGCGAGCCCCAAGGCGATTATGGGGATATTTGTTGTGCAAGGTGCTTATATCGGGATCGTAGGAACCCTGGTCGGCACCGTATTAGGCGTGCTACTCGCTTTGAATGTCAGCGATATTATTCAGGGAATAGAGAGTCTTCTGAAGATGCAGTTTCTCAACCCGGATGTCTATTTTATTAGTGACTTACCTTCTCAACTTTTACTTGATGATGTGCTGGTTATTTCCGGGACAGCATTGATTATGAGTTTGTTAGCAACACTTTACCCGGCTTGGCGGGCTTCCAAAGTTCAACCCGCGGAGGCTTTGCGTTATGAATGATGGCGTAATTATTGAGGCGAAAGGCATCTCAAAAAACTATGATGATGCTGTTGCGCCAATTTCGATTTTTCAGAATTTAGACTTCACCCTTAGCAAGGGGGAGTCGGTCAGCGTATTGGGCGCTTCCGGCTCTGGTAAAACGACTTTGTTGAATATATTGGGTGGTTTGGATAAAGCGAGCGAAGGTCTTGTAAGGCTTTGTGGTAGCGACTTGAGTCAGTGCTCAGAGGCGCGCCTAACAGAGTTGAGAAATCAGAATCTGGGCTTTGTTTATCAGTTTCATCACTTGTTAGCGGAGTTTACGGCGGTAGAGAATATTGCTATGCCTTTATTCATTGCTGGCCAGAAACGGCGTTTGGCAGAAGCGCGAGCGCTTGAATTGCTTGACTTAGTGGGCTTGTCAGCACGCGCTAAACATAAGCCTTCTGAGTTGTCGGGAGGAGAGCGTCAGCGAGTTGCCATTGCTCGTGCGCTGGTCAATCAGCCAAAGTGCGTATTGATGGATGAGCCGACGGGAAATTTGGATGAAACCACAGCACGAAAGATCCAAGATGTGATGCTGACCTTGCAGCGTGAGCTGGATACAGGCTTCGTTGTCGTAACGCATGATACGCAATTAGCGCACAAGATGGACAGAGTATTAATCATGGAAGAAGGTGTGTTGAAGCCCTGGAGTGCTGCAGAGCAGGCTTCAGTTTAAACGGACTTGTTATCTTTTCTCGCTTTTCTGGCAGCGACTCGGTGGTGCCACTTTCTAAGGGTTGCGCGTTTCCAAATGGCGTCTATGCCGAAATAACCTGTGACGCCAAGTACGCAGCCGGCTACGAGAGAGCCAAAATACATAGGAATACCGACTTCATATAGTTTGTCTTTTAACCACTCGAATGAAAGCTCATACTCGAAAGGTGAAGCGGGAATATCAAGAATCCAGGCGCCTAATAAGTATTCTGCATAGAAAATAGGTGGCATAGTAAGTGGGTTGCTAATCCACACTAAGGCCAGGGAAACCGGTAGGTTTGCGTTGAAACGCAGCGCACACAGTGCCGCAGCAACCATTTGAAAGGGCATAGGGATACATGCCCAAAATAAGCCAATGGCAAAGGCCTTAGTGACTGAATGGCGGTTTAAATGCCATAAGTTAGGCTGGTGAACTAGAGGTCCCAAGAACTTAAGGGATTTGTTTTCACGAATTGCGTCGGGATCTGGAAGATATTTTTTTATCAGATCTTTTGGCATAAAAAGTTCACTTCGTAGTCAGGCTCAAGGATGAGTTTATGTTCTATTTGATGGCCGCATTTTGTGTGGGCCCTATCATACTCTATTGTTATGGGGAATTGTTACCCGCCTTTATTTATATTTTGTTTTCAATTTGTTGCTTGGGCTTGGTTAAGACACGTCTATTTTTGCCGCTCTTAAGCTGCTTGCTTGGTCTTCTGTTTACTCACATTCTGATTGCTGAATACTTGGAAGCGCGTCTTGATAGATCTCTCGATAGTGGGAGTCAAACTATTGAGGCTTATGTTTGTTCTGTGCCGGTGGATTATCACTTGTATTCAAAGGCTGATTTTTGTGTGCTTGAAGCATCAGACAATAATGGAAAAATATTGGGTAAAAAAGTAAGGCTCTCATTTTCTCATACCCTTAATCTCGATTTAAAGAAGCGCTACTACAAGTTGAGTGTTGTTTTGAAGCCTCCGCGAGCAAGCTTGAATTTTGTCGGCAGCTCTTTCGAACAGTACCTGTTTTATAAAAAAATTTCGGCAATTGGACGAATTGTGGAGGTGCTCGAAAGTGCTGAAGATGAGGCTGGGTTCACATTGGCGGACCGAGTTCGTTCTAGCCTGAATTCATACCGTATGAGTTTAGGTGACTATCTCAATAACTTACTCCTAGATAAAGAACATAAAGGTCTACTTAGGGCCCTGATCCTGGGAGATCGGGGGCAAATT
>NZ_LWGE01000265.1:0-462 GCF_001635315.1 Oleiphilus sp. HI0123 | reverse complement strand
TCTATCTTAGAGCATGTTATAAACGGAATGTTTATTGATGTTGTAGAAAAGGACGTTGAAAAGGTCGCTGTCATCAACAGCCTTTTAAAAAGAGTTGAGGACCCAGAAGCAGTCGCCAACGATTTGGGATTAAGGTTTATTGATACCTTGGTGATAAACCCAAGCGAACCAATTGATGAAATTGCAATTAAACATGTTTCCAAACTACCCGGACCTATTAAACAGTTTTTTGGTCTAAACAAGGAACCAATTGAAGGCGGCGTGAGCCTGGCTAGCTATCTTTTGTTTGAAGGGGAGTTTATGCGAGAGCTCATAGCTCTCGGATACAAGGACGCTCAAGCTAAGTCCAAGGAGCTTGAAAGTTTCTTTAACGCAGATATGAAAAACAGCTAACCAAATTTAACAACTCCTCTCTGAAAATGGTAAGCAATTGTATTTACAAGAAAATATTAATATTGCCAA
>NZ_LWGE01000264.1:0-806 GCF_001635315.1 Oleiphilus sp. HI0123 | reverse complement strand
GCTTGGTTTTTTGTGCTTTCTTGCAATTTTTGCGGGGCTTCAGCTTTATTTGTATTCTGAGCGGTGCCCTTTATTGGTTTTGTGTTTATTTCTTTATTCTTGATTCCAATAAATTGTTCAGGCGAGAAGCTTAATAACTGTTGATCGTCACTAAAAGAGATGAACGCTGAATAAGGCGTATCGACTTTTTCTCTGAGTTGGAAATACAAAGGGAGTGATGGGTCATCAAAATCTGCTTCAAAACGCTGAGTTAGATTTACTTGATAACAGTCTCCGGCAATTATGTAGCTTTGTATTTGCTCAAAAGCTTCTGAATAACGCTGATATGAAATGGTCTTCTGCCAGTTAGGCTTGTTAGTTTGCTGCTTATGTTTATATGTGGCGTTCTTTTCGTGGGTATCGGAAATAATATTTTCAATCTTGTCTCGCAAATCGAGAGGGCAGCGTGGTGAATACGTTAGATAACCGCGCTTTTGTTTTTTGTCATGAATATAAGACCAGGTATATTCACCTATATATAGAAGGGGGAGTTTACTTTCTTCCATTAATTGAGGTGCTTCAATAATATTAAGAGCCCCATACTCATAACTTGAGTATCCAATTAACCCTGCTGTAAAAGGTAAATCTGAAAATATTGATGGGATTTCTTGTTGCTCGTAGTTAAGTGACTCATGAATATTGCTTGGCTTAACTAGGTTTGGAGTGTGAGATAACTCTGCTTTATTTATTGTATGAGTAAATAAAGGCGAACCGCTAATAATATTGAAGCGACCTTTTGACTCATCAACGCCGCTATCTAAAAAGAT
>NZ_LWGE01000263.1:0-753 GCF_001635315.1 Oleiphilus sp. HI0123 | reverse complement strand
ACTGAATGTTAGTGACATGGAGGCGTTGTTGAGAAAGCAATGAATAACATTGCTTCTCTTAAAGGTAAGTCAATCTATAATCTTGGGGCTTAGAAACCACCAATGTCTCCATCATCCTGAATACTAAGACGATCAGTTGTTGCTGATAGTTGGTTAGGCGATGAGGCGTCTGCTCCCAGTTTTATCATCAAACGTAAATCGTTCGCTGAATCTGCATAGGCGAGCGCATCTTCATAAGTAACATCTCCAGCTGAATACAGGTCGTACAGGGCCTGATCAAAGGTCTGCATACCAATATCTCGCGATTTGGTCATTATTTCCTTCAACTTATGAATTTCTTTTTTGCGGATGAGGTCTGCACATAAAGGCGTGTTGAGTAGCACTTCGATACAGGCTCGGCGGCCTTTACCATCGGGCGTTGGAATCAATTGCTGGGCAACAATTGCCTTTAGGTTTAGGGATAAATCCATCCATATCTGGTTTTGCTGTTCAGGCGGGAAAAAGTTAATGATCCGGTCGAGTGCTTGGTTAGCGTTATTAGCGTGTAGTGTTGCCAAGCATAGGTGTCCAGTCTCGGCAAAGGTGACCGCGTAATCCATCGTCTCCTTACTACGAATCTCACCAATCATGATAACGTCTGGTGCCTGCCTCAAGGTGTTCTTAAGGGCAATTTCAAAGGTTTCTGTGTCAATACCGACTTCACGCTGGGTGACAATACAGTTCTGGTGTTGATGGATATATTCAATAGGGTCT
>NZ_LWGE01000262.1:0-838 GCF_001635315.1 Oleiphilus sp. HI0123 | reverse complement strand
AATCTTCTGAGCTGATTCGTTGCTTTTTTTGGACAGTGTCCTAACCTCATCAGCCACGACAGCAAATCCTCTACCTTGATCCCCTGCACGGGCCGCTTCAATTGCAGCATTAAGTGCAAGAAGATTGGTCTGCTCAGCGATATCCGTAATGACATTCATCATGGCAAGAATACCGTCATTACTTTCCTTCACTTCCTCCATATTCTGTATCGCTGTTGCCATTGATTCAGAATCGTACTAAAGGAATATCTATGACAGGTCTGGCAGAAGATAAACTGCAAGAGTTTGCTAATGGTGTCGCTGATTTGTGTGATCAGTTAGGTGTTGAGGATCATGAAGAGAAATTGACCGCGATTGGGAATACTTTTATAGGGGCAGCGCTTTCACTAGGGAAACCCAACTTCTCAGTCAATGTTGATGGCTTAGCTACAGCTTCTGTTGAATCCGTTCTAGAGGCCGTCGAAGAAGAATAATTAAGGTTGATCGAACAGGTCTAATTGTTTTTCTGAACTGTTTTTTCTTCGTAAGGTAAAGCCAAGTTGGGAATGTACTTCTGATAACCAGGCTCGATAAGCCTGTCCACACCTAGCTTCAAATGGGTAAGCCTGGTTTAGTTTTTTCCGTATCAGCTTCACATCATTTTTCCCCGTTTCGAGGATAACTGCATGAATAATTGGTCCCGCGAGCTCTCTATAATGATCTAATTTCGACGCAGAAGACACGGGTTCCAGACAGCTGACCAGGTTAAATTAATGCACAGTGAAAGTTTGAGTGACTGCCCTTGCCTGATCGGAAAGCGTTTTATTGAGATTCTTAACTAAAAGGTTAAAGGTAACCA
>NZ_LWGE01000261.1:0-719 GCF_001635315.1 Oleiphilus sp. HI0123 | reverse complement strand
CTGGAACAGGCCGAAGATATTCTGACCGATTTGCTTTCTACTATGGATAATACAGATATTATTGAGCCGGAAAAAGCCGTTGTATTAGAACGGCTATCTTATGTTTTGACTCGCCAAGGCCGTTCTAACGAAGCCTATATTTACACCAAACTGTTATCCGAAGCCTTCCCGGGTTCAAATGAAGTAAAAGAGAAATATCAGCTTGCGGTCGAGAAAATGCAAGCAGGCGAATTGGATGCGTCTAAAGCAACTTTGATCGAGATATTAAATGATTATCCCTCATACAAGCTAGCGACTCAGCTACTAGGTATTATTAGCTATTTGGAAGGAGATAATACCGCAGCCTCTAAATACCTTTCAGAAAGTGTTGATCCGGAAGTCGCAAATGAGATGACGCGTCACATTTATGCGGCGACGAATCTGAAAATGAATGAGCCAAAGAAAGTGCTAGAAATACTTGAGCCTACTATTGATCGCAGTAAGGCGCCCGAAACACTTGCATTGTATGGCTTAGCAGCAATATCTGATGGTCAGTACAAAAAGGGTGAGAATGCCCTTCTGAAAGCTTTGTCGTTTGATGAAAAGAATATTCGGGTTCGCCTTGCTTTGGCAGATTACTACCGTAGTGGCCCAGGAGCGAATAAAGGTAAAGAATGGCAACAGCTAGATCAATCATACAAGCTAGATAGTTCAGATCTTCAACTGTTAAGAAGCATTGT
>NZ_LWGE01000260.1:0-1827 GCF_001635315.1 Oleiphilus sp. HI0123 | reverse complement strand
AAAAGAGCGGCGGCGATTTATATACTGGGTAGTATCTACGACGCGGATACCGGCTTCAATTCCAAGTTTTTCAAGATTTTTAATAAAGGGTTGTACTACACGCTCAAAGTCTTTCTGGAATAATAAAAACTCGAATGAAAAGGGCTTTCCGCTCTGCTTATTTGTCAGCTTGCCATCCTTCACAGACCAGCCTGCTTCTTTCAGTAACTTGATGGCTTTCCTTAAATTTTTTCGCAAGCTTGCAGGTTTTTCTGTGCTAGGTGAACGGTATTCACTTGTAAAAACAGATGATGGAAGTTGGTCTCTAAAGGCTTCAAGGGTGCTTAGCTCTTCACCAGTCGGCAAGCCCCGCGAAGCGAGTTCAGAGTTCTCAAAATAACTATTACTGCGTGCATATTGCCCATTAAACAAATTCTGGTTGGTCCATTCAAAGTCAAATGCATAGGCGAGCGCCTGTCTGACACGGCTATCCTTGAAAAGTTCTCTACGTGTATTGATAACAAAAGCCTGAAGACCGGCTGGGCGCTCGTGCTTAACTTCTTCTTTGATCAGTTCGCCGTTATCAAACTTTGGGCCGACGTAGGCGTTAGCCCAGTTGCGTGCAGTGTTCTCAATGCGGAAATCAAACTCGCCAGCTTTGAAAGCCTCCAATGCAACAGTGTTATCTTTGTAATATTCGTATACGATTTTATCGAAATTATACATACCCTTGTTAACCGCAAGATCTTTTGCCCAGTAGTTTGGGTTTTTCTTCAGTGTGACCGAGCGACCAGGGTCAAAGCTGTCGATCATGTAAGGGCCGTTGCCGACAGGAATATTTAGCGACGATTTACCGAAATCGTGTTTACTCCAATAGTTTTTGGAAAAAATCGGGAGTTGACCAATGATGAGCGGGAGTTCTTTATTTTGATTGGTAGCAAACTCAAAATGAATGACTGAATCTGAGCGAACCTCAACGTTTTTTACATCGGCATAGTAAGCTGCATAGAATGGTTGTGCTTTTTCATGCTTCGTTAGTGTTTCGAAACTGAACTTTACGTCGTCTGCTGTTATGGGGCTGCCATCAGAAAACTTGGCATTAGGGTTTAGCTTGAATGTAACTGATGAACGGTCATCAGGCGTCTCGATTGTTTCGGCAATTAGTCCATATTCGCTGAAAGCTTCATCACTCGCATGCTTTGTGAGACTTTCATACAAGTAGCGAACACCCGCGGCAGAAACGCCTTTAATAATATAAGGGTTGAAACTGTCGAAGTTATCACCGACAACGCCTAGTTTTAATGTGCCACCCTGGTTTGCAACAGGGTTGACGTAGTCAAAATGCTCAAAAGACGGGTCGTATTTTAACGAACCATGCATTGCAATACCGTGCTGAGGATTTGCAGCAATAGTGAAAGTTTGAAAGATGAGAGTAAAAAACAAAGCGAATTTAAAATGCATGGCTTATTTTGCTTATTGTAAATGTAGTTGAAAAATCTAGTCTCAATGCACACTTTAGTGCAAATTACAGGATGAAAGATCGTAAAGTTAAATGATAGACTCGTCTATAGCTTTTATCACCTTAAAGGCTTACGAAATATTTAGTTAGGCAAAACTGTTATTTAAGTTCGTTTTTTACAAGGCCGCAACGCTGGCATTTTGACACCGTTACAAGCTTGCCCNGTTTAACGTCGAACTTTGAGTTGCTTATAACCTTCCACTTATGAAAGCCGCTTTTGCATAAAGTTTTGCCTTTATGCTTGGCCTTTGGGGATGGTTTTTTAAAGGGAATTACATTAGACATAATAAGAGCTTTCGTTGCTTGAAGGCCTGAATTCATCGTTATAA
>NZ_LWGE01000259.1:0-795 GCF_001635315.1 Oleiphilus sp. HI0123 | reverse complement strand
CCAGGGTCTCGCGACGCCAATTCGTCAACACTTTCCTTTGAAAGAATAATATTCCCAAAATAGGCTGCGTCGCAATGATTGCCCCATTCCATATAGTAAACCAAATGGCATATACCACTCTCATCCACCTTGATTAGAATGGTATAACCAAGATCACCTTGCGCAGATGCATGGAAATGTATCCAATCACCAAAGATGTCAAGCGTACCCTCTATATCATATATTTTTCTGATAAAAAGAGCTTCGTCGTCGACAGGCATAACTTCCTGAATAGCTGAGCGGAATAATATAACTCTTTCTATATTGACCTTAATCCAAGCAAATTTTTCTCTTTTTTCAAAAACCTTAACAATCTTAACTTTAACGAAAGCTGACTCTTCTATCTCTTCTGGATGACAATCCCAGCCATTGTAGTGTGCTAATGCTGGTGTATATAAGGACCAAAAAGTAGCGTCAGATTGCTCTGAGAAAGGGCCTTGAATCCGTATAACTCTCGTAGAGCCTTCGGTTGGAATTACGTTCGATCGTTTCCATTTTTCTGACGTTGCCTCGGATGGTATTGCGTCCATCTCATCACTCCAGGACACAACATCATCCGAATACCCTGAAAATTCGAATACAGGATAGGAAGGATGCTCCTTATCAACGTATTTTCTGCATGCACCACAATAGAAATTTAGCTTCATTACACACCGTCACACATAGACATAATGACTCCCCACGTCCCAAAAGAGTGCTGACCTCCTATCGTGGGTTAGCAAAGCCAGAGCCATAATATATGTGTCATACCATATA
>NZ_LWGE01000258.1:0-1255 GCF_001635315.1 Oleiphilus sp. HI0123 | reverse complement strand
GATATTCGCTGTCATCATAGACAGCTGTGTTTCATACACTGTTTGATCGGCTTTTATCGTTCTCAGGCTTGTACTCATTACTTCAGAAACCGGAAGCTGAGGGTCGATTCCTTTAGCTAAAACACGAGAGCGAAGGTCTCTGTCCGTCAATATCCCACACAATTCCCCCTCATCCAAAAGCAAGATAGAACTCACTTTTGCGTCGGACATCTGCAAGGCAGCTTCTTGAATACTGGTCTCTTTCGATGCACACAAAGGCGACTTAACCATCAACTCCGACACCAGCTGGTTGAGTCGGTAATCTCTATACGCCGTGGCGTCGTGACTCGCCTGTTCAGTGATCTGCAAAGACTTATCAGTCTCACGGGAGAAAAACAGCGCAAAGGTATCGTTCTCGGTCGACAGTCTGTCTATAAAGCTCTTTGGCAGGCAATAAACCAGGCTGTCTTCGAGGTAAGTTAATTGAGTTGTGGTGGCGTCAGGCCTTTGTTCACCGCCAACACCATAGATATCACCGCTACTTAAGCGGTCTAGAAATAGACCTTGAGCGTCTTTGAGCTCGACGCTGCCAGAACGTAGTAAGTAAAGTGTTTCATCAAGGCCTTGTTGTTGTATCTCGGTGCCTGCTTTCTCATAGCAAATAGATAACTTCTTCAGGCACAGCTCTAGCGCAGCATCCCCTAACGCACTAAAAGGCGGGCACTGTGATAGAAATTGTTTCTTATCATCTAGCTCCATAAACTTATGACCCTGTATTCAAACGGCGCAAGCCTCTACCAATCATCTCTGGGAAAAATCGTGTCATACTGGAAAAACGTTGTTTCTGTGCTGCCGTAAAATGTGGTCGAATTTGCTAACATCGCCACTCGTAATTCATTCTTATCATCAATTGGGCCTTGTAGTGAGATAGCCCACTGCTCTCCCGCATCATCTGATTTTTCTAACATTAGCGGCTGAGCATCTTTATTTTGTTCACTAACCAAAGCAACTTGTGCTCCCTGTAAAGGGTGATTTGATCGCGCTTTTAGAACTGGCTGACTACCGCCAGTTTGTACCAGCTGAAACTTAACTTCTAAATCCCCATTTCTAAAGGTACATTGCCCGCTCTGATAACGACAGTTAGACCTGGCCACCATGGCATAGCTTTCACCCTGTGCAGCGCTTTCAGGAATATCCGAAACAATATAGTCCGTCGCAAAATAGCTCACAATCGCGAGCAAGGGTGCAACCACCATCGCTGTCGTCATATGTTTGT
>NZ_LWGE01000257.1:0-759 GCF_001635315.1 Oleiphilus sp. HI0123 | reverse complement strand
GTTCACTGCGTTGAATTTCTTTTGTCAGGTCATCATCTAGATGTTCTTTGGTGGCTGCTTTGGTCAGGTTATCTGTACGACGCAGTGGCTTAAGCTGTTTTCGTCTTAGTTCTCTCAAGTAAACCAGGCAGCAGCTCATGCTTAGGTACAAAAGGTAGCTCATAGTATTTTGAATGTTTTCAAACGGAGAGCCGCTAGCATTCAAAGAGGCCAGGGCAAATACTGAGAATATCCCGACAAGCCATAGGGCAGGTTTGAATTCATAGAAAAAGAACAGCAATAAGGGAATGAAATAGGTCCATGTTTTAAAGTCTTCCAGGCCTGTCATTAAGCCTATTAGGGCAATGCAGGCGAGAGCCAGAGAACTGTGTTTAAACCAGATGAAGCTCTCTTTATCGGCATTTCGGTTTTTACTTTGCCACTGGTTTACAATGAGTAGCGCACACAGAACACCGATGCCGCAAGCGCTGATCAATTGCCCCTGAAAGAGCAGGGCGAGCGCTAAGGTACCTGCCAGAATAAGGGCATACAAGTAGGATTTTGAGTTAATAAGTAGTTGGTGGTCAGAATGTGCCATGTTGAAAATGTTGCTCGTTATGTTCTGGTCGTTGGCTCGCCAAAGCCTTGTGGTGTCTTTCCTTGCAGGTAATACGCAAAGGCAATTATTTCAGCTATTACCCGATATAGAACTTCGGGGATTTCTTCTCCCAGTTCTAGTTTAGACAAAATGCTGACTAATTCACTATTTTCGTATAAAGG
>NZ_LWGE01000256.1:0-941 GCF_001635315.1 Oleiphilus sp. HI0123 | reverse complement strand
TTTGCAGCGGCAAGTACCGCCTCATTATCATCAAAGAAAGCTGTTTTTTCTTTATCAAAGGGCCTTGCCTTATGAAGTCGCTGCCAGAAGTCAGACTGTTCTTTAGCCAAGCCATAATCGTGAGAACAAATGATCTCGTCAAAGAAGTCAGCCAAGTCGGTTTGCTCAAGCTTGACACTAATACTACCTTGATGGGCATTGGTAAGGATGGCCATCTCTACAGGCATATTTTTGACGGCTCCCAGGAATTCCTTAACATGAGGTCGATACGCAATTTTATTACTTACTTCTTTCTTTAGTTCCACAATATCGACGTTGAGCGCATCAGACCAGAAATCGAGACAGTACCAGTTTAGGGAACCATGATGTGCTTCGTACATAGCATGAAGCGACTTCACTGCATCGTCATGACTAAGGCTCTTCAGCTCCGTATAACGCTTTGGCAAATATTCTAGCCAAAAGTAGTTATCGAAATGGAGGTCTAGTAGCGTACCGTCCATATCGAAGAAAACTGTTTCTATCTGATTCCAGTCGATCATGAAACTCTCTATACTGTCGTAAAACGGCTATTCTAGCGCTCGGAATCTGTTCACACAAACACTCCTCTAAGAGTTATTAGCCGAAGCCAACTATTTCAACACACTTTATATTGGATATTACAAACCCTCATGAATGAGCTAGTACAACTTTTACCAGATTTAAAGAAAATCGTTATCGATGCGGGCGAGGCTATTCTCGAAGTTTATAACTCCGATTCGCCAATCGAAGTTGAGAACAAGGCCGATGACTCTCCGGTTACCAAAGCTGACCACGCCGCTCATATGGTGATAGACCAAGGCTTAACAAGCTTAGCTCTAAACTACCCTGTTCTTTCTGAAGAAGGTGGTATGCCTCAGTTTTCTGAGCGCTCTTCATGGCAGCGTTATTGGCTGGTTGACCCT
>NZ_LWGE01000255.1:0-1049 GCF_001635315.1 Oleiphilus sp. HI0123 | reverse complement strand
AAACATCACTGTCGTTGATGAGGAGTCCCTGGAAGATTGGATCTCTGAAATGGCCAATCAGTTGATCGGGCGTTTGAAGACAAAGTTAATGTCGCATGAGCAAGAGATTACCTTGGGGCTGCCGACGACGTCTTTTGGTGTTGAGTTGAACGACTTGATTGAACCTGGCCCTACCCGCTTCTCCAGTTATATTGAGGTAGATGGGGAAGCTTGTGCTTTTCACATCGGAGTGGAGTTCTTTTCCGAAGAGATTAGTTTTGTTAGTGAGCCGGTCGTGGTGGAAGATTCGTTGATGGAATCAGAGATCGAGTTATTTTAGTTTTATGGCTGATAAGCCCTTTCTGGATCTGGTAGTAGACTGGGTATGAGCACATTTAAAACCAAATTAGCGCCAGACTATAAAGATGGTGTCGACCGGAAACTCTTAAAGACCATTAAGAACCGTTTTTTGCAGGTCAATGCTGATCGCTTCGAGCGCTGTCGACAGGGCTTGTCTTCCCGACATCAAGATATCCTTTATGTATTGCCTTTACTTTACCACGTTAACCACCCTCTGATGCCGGGTTATGTCGCGCAAGATGCACCCGCCGGCGTGTCGGCTTATCAACCCGATAAAGCAGCTTTAAGTATTGCAAAGTCCTTTAGCCAGACCTTTAAGTTTAAGTCAGGCTCCCGCCAGCTTAGCCAGATACATGCTCTCTACATGATGGGCAGTACTGGAACCTTAGCGCACTCTGAAGCGAGTGATGTGGACTTATGGTTGTGCTTTGACCCTGGCCTGGGCGAAGACGCTATGGCTTCGCTCGCAGAAAAAGCCAAGAAGATAGATGATTGGGCAAACAGTCTAGGCTTGGAGCTTCATACTTTTTTGATGAATGCGGAAAAGTTTAAGGCTGGGCACTTGAATAACCGCATGGATAAAGAAAGTAGTGGTTCTGCACAACATTATTTGCTGCTGGACGAGTTTTATCGTACTGCGATTTTATTAGCGGGGCGTTACCCAATTTGGTGGCTGATTCCACCAAATTTAGAAGGAGAATACGAGGAGA
>NZ_LWGE01000254.1:0-620 GCF_001635315.1 Oleiphilus sp. HI0123 | reverse complement strand
GTCGAAAGGCTGTTCTTGTTTCGTTGGAACTGAGAGTATGTGAATTATGTCGACTATCTATTCATGATATAAACGAATAACTCGAATATAGTTTGTGAATAAAATCCACTAATCTTTTAGGCTTGGACGGAATGTATGGTCGTTAATTTGACGAGGAGAGCGCTCTAAACTGTAGGGAGTAATAGGGGGTTAAGTCGTTAAGTAGAAGCACAAATAAAAACAGCCAGCTGACGCGAAGTCTAACTGACTGTATTTATTAGAATAATTGGTGGCTACACCGGGATTCGAACCTGGGACCCCATCATTATGAGTGATGTGCTCTAACCAACTGAGCTATGTAGCCAAAAGAGGCGCGTATTCTCTTGTTTTTACTGGAACTTGTCAAGCCAAAAATTTATAAAAAATACGCTTATATGCTATTGCTTAAACGTTGAAGCGGAAATGGATTACATCGCCATCTTGTACGATGTATTCTTTGCCTTCCAGACGCCATTTACCTGCGTCTTTGGCGCCGGCTTCACCGTTATTGTCGATAAAGTCATCATAGGCAATTACTTCGGCCCGAATGAAGCCTTTTTCGAAGTCTGTGTGAATCACTGCAGCGGCTTTAGGGGCAGGGT
>NZ_LWGE01000253.1:0-689 GCF_001635315.1 Oleiphilus sp. HI0123 | reverse complement strand
CCGGCCCAAACAAATGAGGCATTATGGACAAAATTAGTCGAACATAGATAATTTATAGCAGGTTTTACAACAACAACAATGCGATATTAAAAGTATTTTCTCTTAAATTAACGCTTACCTGTTGTTTTTATAGAAGATTAGTGTGTTTCACTAAGTTTAGAGTGATGAAGGTAAATGTTTTCCTAGCTCGACGTTATAGGCATTGATGAGCTTAAAGCGATCTTGCTCTAGACCGTTGATGGACACTGACTCTTTAAACATATCTAAAGGACGCACCCACAATCCAAACTCGCCATATAAAGCTCTATAGACAACCAACTTTTCCTCTGTCTCGCTATGCGTGACCAGGCCAAGTACCTCGTATTCAGCCCCCTTATAATGCTGATACAAGCCTGTTTCGATACCACTCATCCAGCCTTCTCCATACCCAAGAGTCTTCTCATAACCGATTCCAACATCACCACAACGATCATTAATGCATAAGCGGCGGCAATATAAACCCCTGCTTGAAGCGCTTTATCTGTGTGACCCAAAACCCAGTCATAAGCACCAACAAGGTAGGCGGGTGCCAGCCAAATACTTGCATCTGTCGCAATATTGATAGGCGTTAACAAGAGGACGGCAACCAGAACCCTTAAAGATCGCCGGGTTCGACGTAGCTTGAGATTTCTGGTCATTCGCCAAAATAC
>NZ_LWGE01000252.1:0-808 GCF_001635315.1 Oleiphilus sp. HI0123 | reverse complement strand
CTACACCTCTCTTGGCACAGACTTGGACAACTTTGGTATTGCCATACCCTTTGGCTATGTTCCAGGGGTCGCTGAAAACACTCAGCTAAACATCATCACTTTAGAGAAATTCCACGGTATCGCAGAAATGTATTACTACATCGGCGAAACCGGCAGCGAAAATCGTAGCCAAGTCTTACAGGCCAAGGTGAAGACCGATGCCCTAGGCCTGCCATTTATCACGATTCCGCTTTCTAATATCGACCGTCACGAAAGCTTATTTTAGCCTTCGCTCTATTCGCTATTATTAGTGTTTGCTTACTGCTTCTGCTCCATCAGCCAAGCGACTTGTTTCTCAAGCTCTTCAATTCGAGCGAAGAGCTCATCTGAAGACGCTGAAGAGTCGCTTACTGGTGTTGAAGGCTCTTGTATTTGCGTCATATCAGGCTCCCCACTGAGCAGGTGCATATAACGATCTTCCCGCTGTCCGGCAGACGACGGTAAGCGACACATCAATGGTGTTGTTCTGTTTAGCAGCTTATCGACTAAAGCAATTAGTTCTTCTGGCCCTGAAAACTCATACATTCTGCGGGTTCGGGTGAGAAGCTCATTCACCGTCTGCGGGCCTCGCAGCAAGAGCATGCAAAAGATAGCGTGCTCTGCGTCATTCATATGATATTCACGCGTCAGACGCTGGTCATATTTATCCGCTCTTGAACCGTACTCAAATTTTACCAAGGCCCGCTTCTGTAAGTCATAAAGGCTCTGTTGAACATCACCTTCAGAAAGATCCATCACCGGTTCACGGCTAGTTTTCTGATTGCAGGCT
>NZ_LWGE01000251.1:0-1102 GCF_001635315.1 Oleiphilus sp. HI0123 | reverse complement strand
GCAGATACCAGCTATGACAAAGATGATGAAGTGACTTTTAATGAGGCAACCATTCTAGGCAATGTTATTCAAAAACATGGTTTGAGCCTTTTGACTAATCCTAGCTTAGAGCGAGCGTTTGATGGTAAGGCATCTAGTGATCAGAGCAATAGCTTGAGCGGTAGTATTTCAGTCACAGTTTCAGAAGTTTTGCCAAATGGCATTCTTCGAATTCAGGGAGAGAAGTGGCTGCGCTTGAACCAGGGAGATGAATATATTCGTTTAACCGGTTTGGTGAGGCCGCAAGATATTGGCACAGATAATACGATCCCGTCTTCTAAGGTTGCTGATGCTCGTATTGCCTATGGTGGAACAGGAGATTTTGATGATGTTAATCGTCAAGGCTGGTTGTCCCGATTCTTCAACAGTGAATGGTGGTTCATGTGATGTCTTATAGTGTAAAGGCTTCTTACAAAGCTACTGCAGCGGGTATCGCTTCTTTAGTTAGCTCGTTCTGCCGCTCCAGTTTATTGTTGCTGGGTTTTGCTTTGGTTAGTTTTGACGTTAGCGCGGATCGTTTAAAAGATATTGCCAATGTACAGGGGGTTCGTTCGAATCAGCTGGTTGGTTATGGTTTGGTTGTCGGTTTAAGTGGTACAGGAGATAACACGCCTTTTACTAGCCAGACCTTCCGCAACATGATGAATAAATTTGGTATCACCATTCCTGAAGGTGTGGATCCGAAGTCAAAGAATGTAGCAGCGGTTTCAATTCATGCAGAGCTTCCGCCTTTCGCTAAACCTGGGCACAAGATTGATATCACAGCCTCATCGTTAGGAGACTCCAAGAGCCTTAGAGGTGGTAGCTTATTGATGACTCCGTTAAAGGGCGCAGATGGGCGCGTTTATGCGCTTGCTCAAGGCAGCCTTGTCGTCGGTGGTTTTGGTGCTGAAGGTGCCGATGGCTCCTCTATTCAGGTTAACGTTCCGAGTGTGGGACGGATTCCTAATGGCGCGACGGTTGAACGAGCCATCGCATCTCCTTTTCATCGTGGCGACACATTAACCTTTGATTTACATCGCCCGGACTTCACAACGGCGATGAATTTAACCAAGAAGATTAA
>NZ_LWGE01000250.1:0-660 GCF_001635315.1 Oleiphilus sp. HI0123 | reverse complement strand
TTATCGTGAAACCGAACAGTGGGAAGCAGCGGCCGGAGAATTGCGTATTATGCGTAAGCTGGCAAAAACCGAGCAGGAAAAGCAGGATATTCAGTTTATCGTAGCGGAGCTATACGATAAGGCTGACAACAAGAAAGAGGCGATACTCAGTTACCGGCTTTATGCGAATACCTATGCCGAGCCAGCTGATGTCTATATGGAGGTGACTCATCGTTTGGCGCAACTTTATAAAGAAACGGATAAACCCCTGAAGCGACGCTTTTGGTTAGCTAAACAAATGAAGAAGGTCGATAGCTTGGGTGATGCTGCAGATGACCGTATGCGCTTCTTGGCGGCAGGTGCTGCGAGTGTTTTGGCTAATGATGCCTTTATTCAGTACAAACGAATCAAGTTAAAACTACCTCTAAACGAAACCATGATTAAAAAAACCAAAGCTTTGGAAAAAGCTATGAAAGCCTATCAAAAGACGGCGAGTTATGGTGTCTCTCAGTTCTCAACCGAAGCTGGATATCGCATGGCTGATATTTATGCTCAGCTTAGTCGCGACTTAATGGATTCTGATCGCCCTACAGGCCTGAACGAGCTGGAGCTAGAGCAGTACGAAATTCTTCTTGAAGAACAAGCTTATCCCTTTGAAGACAGTGCTATTGAAATTCATGA
>NZ_LWGE01000249.1:0-850 GCF_001635315.1 Oleiphilus sp. HI0123 | reverse complement strand
CCTAAAACCTGTTCCACTGATAGAAAAGGTCCTTTCTTAGAAATCCAGTAGTTGATAAATAGCGCAAAAATATCTTCTAATCGCTGGCAGACTTCGGCATTATCTGAATCGACAACGCGTGGTCGCCAGCCCCTCTCTAGAAGCAATTCGAAAGCGCTATTTACTACCCAAGCAGGGATATTACCAATTCCTTTTGCCATATTGTCTAGTTTGGTTCCTGTCATAATAAAATGATCGCACCATCCACTCCCGGAGGCATAATCCACAATTAGTTGTGCTTTTTCTGACGGCGTAAACCCCTTCATAAATGACATATATTCCTTCACTGCGCTCTTACGGTATTCTTTCAAATTTGTGCGATCCACACCTCTCAACAAGTTACTGTTCTCGGTAATACTATTAATCAATTCCAGCAAACTCGTGTCCATTTCATATGTTTCAGTTGGAACTTCCGTGAAAGAGCCAATTGATGTCTTGGTTTCAATTAAGTTCATCATCATTTCGATTTCCTTTTTTAATCTACGCTTAGCAAGGGCACTTGGTTGTTGTTGAAATTTCACCGTCATTATCTTGTGTTGTCTTGACAGCCTTAGTATTTCTCTCACTTGTCTTAGCGATTCGAATATGATTCAGCTGGCCGAGGAAACGAGCATCTTCCTGGTTCTGCGGCTTGAACTTAAACACACTATCGAATAACACGAACGATCTAGACAGTTCGCTCGCAGAAATACTACTTCCTCCACGAGCTTTCAGCACTTCAGGTACCATAGCCAATACATGCTGAATCATTGCTTGCCACCCTTTAACCTCAATAACTTTGTTGTTTAGGCGCATAAAGCTTCTCACTTTT
>NZ_LWGE01000248.1:0-1227 GCF_001635315.1 Oleiphilus sp. HI0123 | reverse complement strand
TACTAAAGAATACCGTCGACACCTTCTGGCTGGTGGCAAACGGGAAAGTCGAAGAGTTTAAAGGCGACCTGCACGATTACGAAGTTTGGTTGCAAGACTTCCATAAAGAGTCGAGTAAAACTGAAACTGTAGAGACAGACAGTGCAGACAAGCAAAATGAATCAGCGGAAGATAAAAAGGAACGCAAGCGTATCGCTGCGGAGCTTCGTCAGAAATTGAGCCCACTGAAGAAAAAGCTCAAAACCGCAGAAAAGGCGATGGAGAAGCACCAAGAAGCTTTAGCTGAGCTCGAAGAGAAACTCGCTGCCCCAGAGATTTATCAAGCTGAAAATAAAGCCAAGTTGAAAGAATTGATGGATGAGCAGGCAACACATAAAGTCGGTTTAGAAGAATCCGAGATGGAATGGTTTGAACTGAGTGAAGAGATCGAAACGGCCGAGAGCCAGATGTAGTTTTTTCTCAAAGCTTGGTTTTAGTGTAGGCAGAGAGCTCCGTCTTTTGCAGGATCAATCTCGTGCTAGCCCGCTTGCGAGCCGTGGAAGGCTCTGCCTACAAGTTTGTGGATTCACAGGTAGCGGGCAAATAACGATTATCGTAGGCAGAGGGTTCCATCCCTCGCAGGTCGATGCCCCGTGCTAGGCGTGGAAGCCTCTGCTTACAGATGCTTCTACTTGGCCTTTAATGCCTCACCCGAAAATGAAATGCCTTTCCAGCCTTGAGTAATAAAGTTGCGAATGTTTTGGTGGTCATTGCCCTCAGGGTTCTTGAGCACATCTTCGCGATAGTATTGACCAAAACAAGTTAGAGTTTGTTGCTCATCCAGGTTTTGAAGCTGGGCAAAAGCAAAGAGTTTGCAGGAGCCCGAGTTCTGCCCTGCCTCATTGGCTTGCTCGCCATTTTGAAAGGCTGTGGGTGTAAATTCATATAGCTCGTCAATAATTGCCATTGTATCTTCAAACTGAATGCTGCTTGCATCTTGGTTTAAACGTTGGACGAAAGTCTCTAAATTAGACAAAGTTTTCTCCCTGGGTGGTGAATATAATGAATTTTATATGATATCACTTTACTTGCCGGATTTTTCCAATTAAACTTCGCGCCCCTAAGTGGAACTGTGTCTATATTTTGATCGCTGTGCCAGTAAGCCAAGCTTGCTGAAATGTGCACTGCAGCCATAGCTCAGTAAGAATTTATCAATATAACTTTATTGGAACAGGTAATTTTAATGCC
>NZ_LWGE01000247.1:0-824 GCF_001635315.1 Oleiphilus sp. HI0123 | reverse complement strand
TTCAGTGTGATTTTCTTAGGCTCGTCATTTTCTTCGCCATGACTTTTCTTTAAGAAAGTCAGCAAAGTTTGCTTTTCTTCATCAGTAACAACCGAGCTCTCATCACGAGCAGGTAAACCTGCATCCGCGATTTGCTTTAACAGTCGGTCGACCGGTGCACCTATATCATTTGCCAGTTGTTTGACAGTTACTTCAGACATGATTAATTCTCCTGACTCCCGTCTTTATTCCTGGTTTTCAAACCAAGGTGCTCGTGCAGTCATAATTAACTGCCCGGCTTTTTCTTCATCCATCTCATCGACTTCCATTAACTCATCGATAGACTGTTCTGCAAGATCTTCCATCGTGACAATACCTTTACTAGCAAGAACCAAAGCCAAATGCTGGTCCATGCCGTCCATTGCCAATAGATCCTCTGCAGGCTCTTTACCTTCGAGTTCCTCTTCGGAAGCCAAAGCTTTATTCAATAAGGCATCTTTTGCACGACGACGTAACTCTTCAACAATATCTTCATCGAAGGCGTCAATCTCTAACATTTCCTCAATCGGTACATAGGCGACTTCTTCTAGTGAAGTAAAGCCCTCATTTACCAACTCAGTCGCCAAGTCTTCATCTACATCAAGCGTTTCGATAAACAAGTCAACATACTTGCCAACCTCTTCTTCCTGCTGCTTACCTGCATCTTCTTCAGACATAACGTTCAATTCCCAGCCGGTCAATTCACCAGCCAGACGAACATTTTGCCCTGCTCGACCGATTGCCATAGCCAAGTTATCTTCAGATACCGCAACGTTCATGGAATTTGTTTCTTCGTCTACTACGAT
>NZ_LWGE01000246.1:0-941 GCF_001635315.1 Oleiphilus sp. HI0123 | reverse complement strand
TCACAAATGACTGTTGTGATGAGTCTTGTTTATGTGCACAGGCTGGTTGTCAGTCTTCATCAGCGGCTTTCCATAATTCCGCGTTATCCTTCAGCACAGATAGAGTTGCCTTTAATTTTACGGCATCATTTTATCTAAACCCACAGACATTACCTTCTTTCCCCCCTCCCATTTCATAAGACCCTAAGGAAGTTCCGCCTTAAATTCGGAGCTCCCGTCGCTTTTTAGTTTTACTTATCGCTAGTTAATTTTATAGCCCTTGGGCTCGCTAAATAGCTTTGGACCTTGTCTTATGTTTCGCTTTAAAACAAAACGTGTCTTGTCACGTTTAATGTATATTTATTCTGGTTTGCTCGTTGCTTCAAGTTTTTTATCTGTCCATGCCTCGGAAGAAAGCAATGGAACCTTGCAAACGACTAAGTTAGTTCAAGCTCAGTCTGAGCAAGGAGGCTTGCTTTCCCTATCTGATGTGCTCACTAGAGCTCGCGCCAATGATTTCAGGCTAAAGTCCCTGGGTATTCAGGCGAAGGCTTTTGAAGCTGAGGCAAAAGCGAGTGATTTTTTGCCAGACCCAACTCTGTTTGCGGCGATACAGAGCTTACCGACAGACACATTTGAATTTGATCAGGAGCCTATGACCCAATTACGGGTAGGCGTCAGACAAATGTTCCCCAAAGGCGACACCTTATCGCTGCGCGAAGATATTAACCAGGAGAAAGTGGGTCTTCAGACCGTCAAGCAGGAAGCTTACTGGATAGGGCGTAAACAAAGCATTGAAAAAGCTTGGTTAGAAGCTTGGTTTTGGCAGCAGAACATTGAACTCATTTCGGAAGACCGTGTATTTCTAGAGCAAATACATGAATTCATTCAATCATTATATGAAGTTGGCAGTAAGGATCAGAGCGACCTGATTGGCGCGGAACTCGAACTCATCAAGTTAG
>NZ_LWGE01000245.1:0-814 GCF_001635315.1 Oleiphilus sp. HI0123 | reverse complement strand
TGCGCAACTCGGCGTAATAGATATCATTGTTCATAACGCTGGCATTACTCGCGACAAGACTATTGCTAACATGCCAGAGCACTTTTGGGATCAAGTGATAAACATCAACTTGTCCAGGGTGCTGGATATCAATCGTGCGCTAATAGAAAAGAAGCTACTTGCTAACAATGCACGCATCATCTGTATATCTTCTATTTCCGGGATTGCAGGTAACTTCGGACAAAGTAATTACGCCTGTTCTAAAGCCGGAATAGCCTCTTATGTTGAAGCGATGAGCCAACACACCGCCGACCAGGGCCTTCAGGGGCTAACTATTAACGCCATTGCACCTGGCTTTATAGAAACTGATATGACCCAGCGAATCCCTTTATTGACTCGTGAACTAGGGCGACGTATGAATGCATTATCACAGGGTGGCTTGCCGCTAGATATCGCAGAGGGAGTGAGCTTTTTCAGCCGCCCCGATGCTAATGCGCTTAACGGAAATGTACTTCGTATATGCGGTTTGAGTTTACTAGGTAAGTAAATGTAATAATGGAATGGAATGCGATGACCATCTTGCAGCAAGAATGCCATCGCTTTAAGTTTACTTATCACCAGCTATCAAAAGAACCAGCTGAGGGTCAATTCTCGTACCATACCAATTAACACGCCAATCAAGGTGCGGACCTGTAGAACGACCTCCAGCCCCTACTTTGGCAATTTCCTGGCCTGCCACAATATCTTCACCTTCTTTTACGACAACTTCACTTAGATGAATAAAGGTTGAAGATAGTCCATAACCATGGTCAACAATTAAAGTGCCACCGGAGTA
>NZ_LWGE01000244.1:0-9186 GCF_001635315.1 Oleiphilus sp. HI0123 | reverse complement strand
GAACGCCCACCGACCATATGCCTGATATGAAGCTTTGCAATCTCGTTGTCAGTCATATCCAGCACGGGATAGCCTTGGGACTCTAACTCTGCAATAACACGCGCCCGATCTTCGCCACCCGGAAGCACTTGCACACCAACAAAGATCTGCGCGTCACTTCCTTCTGCATAGCGATAATTAAACTCGGTCACATTACGAGTTTGCAGCGCTTGAATAAACTTCTGATAGCTTCCAGGCTTTTCAGGGAGAGTGACAGCAATGATTGCCTCGCGCTGCTCACCAATTTCAGTTCGTTCAGAGATATAGCGTAAACGGTCAAAGTTAACATTCGCCCCACTAACGATGGTCACTAAATTCTCACCACTTAAGCCTTCACGTTCCGCATATTTTTTTAAGCCAGCGATGCCCACCGCACCTGCGGGTTCAGCAATTGATCGTGTATCATCAAAGATATCTTTGATGCCGGCACAAATCTCATCTGTTGAAACAGTAATCACCTCATCAACATACTTTTTGGCAATTTCAAAAGGCAGCTTACCAATCTGTTTAACCGCGACACCTTCTGCAAAAATCCCTACTTCTTCTAGAATTTCTCTACGCCCAGTCTCTAGCGCCACCTTAAGACATGCCGCCTCTTCAGGCTCAACACCAATCACTTTTGTTTCGGGGCGAACAAACTTAATATAGGCTGCCATTCCCGCAATTAAGCCGCCACCACCAACCGGCACAAACACCGCATGAATAGGTGCGGTATGCTGCATTAGTAACTCCATTGCGACCGTCCCTTGCCCGGCAATCACATCTTCATCATCGTATGGGGGAATATAAACCAAGCCCTCTTTCTTTACCTTTTCTAAGGCATAAGCGGAAGCTTCATCAAAGGCATCACCAACGAGTTCAACTTTTGCGCCCTTCGCCCTGACCGAGTTAACCTTAATTTCAGGGGTCGTTTTTGGCATAACGATAGTCGCGTCGATACCAAGCTTCTGCGCAGCTAAAGCAAGCCCTTGCGCATGATTACCGGCAGAAGCCGCAATCACGCCAGCTGCTTTTTCTTCATCTGTGAGTAAACGAGCACGGTTATAGGCTCCACGAAGCTTAAAAGAGAATACAGGCTGCAGGTCTTCTCTTTTAAGGTATATTTGATTATCAAAACGCTCCGACAATAGCGGCGCATGTGTCACCGGCGATTCAATAGCAACATCATAAACTCTGGCATCAAGTATTTTCTTGATATAACGGTTAATTGGCATCTTGGAACTCTTCACTTATAGGGCTGACATATAGACAAACAGCGTATAGGCAGACTTAATATAATTTTAATACCCTGCTCAATACCTGATAGCTAGAGAAAAATAAGCATCGAAGTGAGCACAAACAATCATAATCCTTTTCTCACTTATTGTCGGGCATTATAATGCCATTTATAACGATCAATACGCCATAATCAGATATTTACCCTAGCGGAGCATGCATGAACCAAGATCAATTAAAAAGCGCAGTCGCCCAAGCTGCTATTGACTATATCCAGCCGAAGTTGGATAACGATAGCATCATCGGCGTCGGCACCGGGTCGACAGCGAATTTCTTCATTGATCACCTTGCTAAAATCAAACATCAGTTTGATGGCGCAGTGGCCAGCTCCGAAGCAACAGCGGAAAGACTAAAAAGCCATGGCATTCCTGTTTACGCGCTGGGCTCAGTAGATGAAATGGAGTTTTATGTCGATGGCGCAGATGAAAGCAACGAGCGACTAGAGCTCATCAAAGGCGGCGGCGGTGCACTTACTCGAGAGAAAATCGTTGCTGCTGTTGCCAAAAAATTCATCTGCATTGTAGATGCCTCCAAGCAAGTTGGCTTGTTAGGTGAGTTCCCACTTCCAATTGAAGTTATCCCTATGGCACGCAGCCTGGTAGGCCGGGAAATTGTCAAACTTGGTGGTGACCCGGTTTATAGAGAAGGCTTCGTAACAGACAACGGCAATCATATTCTAGACGTTCACAACATGAAGATTCTCGAACCGAAGAAGCTCGAAGCCGAAATCAACAACCTTACAGGCGTAGTCACTAACGGTTTATTTGCACTTAGACACGCAGATCTGCTGTTTGTTGGCTCTGAATCTGGCGTAAAAATGCACGAAGCCGTATAATCGCGCACTTTATCGCTCTGCGAAAAAATTCAGGTCAGTAACACCGCTTATTAACGACAGGACAAAGCTATGATTTTTGACAACATTCCAGCAGGAAAAGACATTCCTAACGACATTAACGTCGTAATTGAAATCCCAGCTCAAAGCAGCCCGGTAAAATATGAAATCGACAAAGACATGGGAGCTGTTGTAGTTGACCGTTTCATGTCCACGCCAATGTTCTACCCAGCAAACTACGGTTTTATCCCGCACACTTTGGCTGACGATGGTGATCCATTAGATGTATTGGTTATCACACCATATCCAGTTATACCTGGCTCAGTAATTCGTTGTCGCCCAATCGGCATGCTAGACATGGACGATGAAGCGGGTGGTGATGAGAAGCTAGTAGCGGTACCTCACGACAAGCTATCTCCTGAGTACAAAGATATTCAGGATATTGAAGATATTCCAGTGTTACTGAAAGAACAGATCCAGCACTTCTTTGAGCGTTACAAAGAGCTTGAGAAAGGCAAGTGGGTAAAAGTAAAAGGCTGGGAAAATGCAGATGCTGCTCGTAAGTCAATCGAGAAGTCTGTAGCGAACTACAATAAGTAAGTTGTAGCGCTTAGCTCTATATAACAAAGGCCGCATCAGCGGCCTTTTTACTATCTGCACTTCACGAGTGCTAGAAAGTTAGCCCTGCTGAAGCAAACTGCGCAAGTCGATAATGGCCGCTGATGCTCTTGAGATATACGAAGACATTGTCAAGCTATGATTAGCCAACATCCCAAAGCCACTACCATTTAGAATCATCGGACTCCAAACAGCCTCTTGAGTCGCTTCCAATTCCAGTGTTATCTGCTGCAAGCTTACCAAAGCATTCTTATTGATCAGCACTGCCTTAAAGTCATGCTCTATTGCTTTTAGTATATGCACCAGCGCCCAAGCCGTACCGCGTGCTTCATAAAACACATCGTCTATTTCCATCCAAGCAGTCTTACGCTCCTGAGCACCTTCTGCAGCTGTCGACTGCTGAGCACTTGCATCGCCCGCCAAACCCAAGTCAAGCTGCTGGCGACCAACACTTTCACTCAAACGGCGCGACAAACTCCCTAAACGATTCTCGACTTCAGATAGCCAACTTCTTAAATTATCTGCTCGCGCATAGAACTGAGCGTCCGGTTGTTGAGGGTCAGAGAGACGCGCTAGGTAACTACGCGCTGCCTTCACGCCACGACGATATTCCGACTCACTGGCCGGAAGTGCCCAACTACTGTTATCGAAATGAAACTGGGGCTCTGCAATCGTTAAGTCCTTATCTTCAACCGACTGGCTTTGAGACCGGCTCAACTCCTTACGAAAGACCCTGGCCAAATCACGAACCTGAACCAGCACGCCATATTCCCAATTAGTAATATTATCCAGCCATAAACCAGGCGGAAAAATATCATTGCTAATGTAGCCTCCCGACTTATCCATCAGCGTTTCCATCAAATAGATCATCGTTGCTGTTGTCGCAAAGCCAGGAACCGGCTGGTGCTGCATCAACTCGGCCTGTTCATGAGAGTACTGAACAACATCGGTAATTTCCGGCTCAGAACTCCACCAAAAACCTAGAATAACAGACAAAAGTAAATAGACACCCAAAGCACCACCAATAGCTTTAGCCAACATTCCGCCCCCCAAGTAGTCTTGGAAATCTTCTTTTCTATGTCTTATAAAATCAGACAAACCTTCTTTCACATTAATAACCTGCTAACGTGTATAAATTCTCAATGACTTGGGAGAACTGTAATCCCCTACTATCAATTGCAAACACTTGCTATGAAGCAAATACTTCATTTGCTTGTGGCCGTTTCAAATGGTACCCCATTGCGCCATCAATCCCCAGCTCTTTTAAAGCCTGCCACTCGTCTTCTGACTCGACACCCACAGCAATCACATTAATTCCCTGACCATGTGCAATCTGGATCGCTGATCGCAGGAAGAACTGATTTGATTGACTGCCCTGAACGTTGCGAATAAAGCTATGGTCAACTTTGATGTAGTGAATATCCACTCGCTGTAAATACGAAAATGGCACCGAGCTTACACCAAAGCGCTCGACCGATAGACTAAAGCCATGCTCTTTTGCCATATTGCTCAAAACGACCAAGGCATTTTCATTATAACTCACGATATGTTCTGGAACTTCGACAATTAGCATTTCCGCCAAGCTGGGGTTCTGAACAAGCTGCTGATCAAACCAGGACAAGAAGCGCTCATCTATCAAGGCAGCTTCAGACAAGGTAATACAGTATCGGTGATTATCAGCTTCACCTTGCGCCAACTCATTGTGAGTTCGCTGCATCAAAAATTCTGGATCTGCCAGGCTCTCTACCACCTTCTCGACAACCAACTGATCAAAGGGCACCATCAATCCGAATCGCTCAGCCATCGGCAGGAAGGTCCCAGCGACAGTCAGCTCGCCTTCTACTTCAATTCGAGAAAGGACCTGCTGATACATAACCTTTCCTTCACCATCATAAACTGTTTGAGTATGAAGCTTCACATCTCGACTCAGCAATACCTCTTGCAAAATATTTCGCCACTCATTTGCCTGATGCACCTCTCGCATACTCTCTTCTGCCGACTGAATATGCGCATAACGCCGCCAGCCGGAAATACCATCTGACTGTGCTTGGCGTAAGGCTAAATCAGCTTTAGACAACAAAGTGCGAGCAGTATCATCAGCCTTTACGCAAGCCGCACCGATATGCACGCTATCATCGCGCAACAAGTGCTTGATATCAGAGAGTGAACAAATTTCTGATATCATTTTTGGCACCAGGACATCAATTTCATCATCCATAACACTCGGCATAAACACACTAAAATCGGCACCACTTCGCCTCGCAGCAAACGCATTCTGATGACGCTGTTCATATTTTTGCAGTATCTGCGCAACACTCGTCAACAGAGCATCGCCTCGATCTCGCCCCAATGACTCGTTAACTGCACCAAAGTCGTTAAGTTGCACTAAGACCAGACTTCCTTTTGCTGTGTGCTGCTGTGAATCCAGCTCTGTCTTTAAACGCCCATCAAAACCTTCACGGTTACTTAGGCCGGTAAGTGTGTCAACAAAAGATGCCTGACGCAGGTCCTCGATCAAATTTAATTGCTCTTCAAACACCCCGCCAAGCTGCCTGGCCATATCATTCATCGCATCGGCAACGCCTGCAAGCTCTCGGAATACAGGATGAGGAGCCCTAAAATCAAAATGGCGATGACTCATTTCCTGTGCATGAAACTGAAGCTGTTTTAAAGGCTTTAACACACCAGCTAATAGCCAACGCGCTGCAAATAAGCCGAGCACCAAAATACTTAGAAACCAAATTGACTCAGAACGAATCACTTTCCACAATTCAAGGTAGGCGTAACCAGGATGACTCTCTACCACAATCGTGCCCAACTGTTTCCAACCAGCTACAACTTCTGCACTTTTGGCAGGGGCCTTTAGATCAAGCAGAGAGACAAACCAGTCAGGGACAGTATCAACAGTTAAAGAGTTAGCGCGCACGACAATGGCGGCACCGTTCAAGTCAAAAAAAACAATTTTTCTGTAGTCACCACTGTCGAATATCGTGTCAACAATTCGCGCTGCCGCCACGCGATCTTGAGCATCTATACTCGTCGATAATGACAAGCCCAAAGAAGTAGCAGCATCCTGTGCATGGGACTGCAATTGATTCTGCAAATAGTCACGCATGGTGGTGATATTCAGCGTAAAGCTTCCAACCAACAACAACAGCAACATAATGCTAATATAAGCAAATAGTGTCCTTTGTAAGCTAGGACCCTGATTTGTCAGGCTATGACTATGCCTCATGATTAGGCCTCACTTACTTTATCTCCATCAGTATCTTCATTGGTGTCTTTTTATTAGCAAAGCCCAAGTATAAAAACGACCCGACCTCTTTCACCACAGAAATCATAATGGCCAGCCTGTAGGCATTGCTTCCATATAACAATAGATCAACTTACACATCCTGACATTTTTTGACGATAAAAACCTCCATATTCAGGGGATTATGCTAAATTATGTAGAGACGATTCGCGTTTACAAAAAGAATTCTTCCATTAGGATCAAGGAATGGCTCAGGACAACCAACGAGAGAAACTTAAACAACTGTTTGCAAAACGAGTTACGACGCAAGCCAGAGTTGTATTAGATGTCTATCAAAAGTGCAAACTCTCCTCTTGGGAAGACCTGGATCGCACTCAAGATTTAAATGATGCGAGTGAAAAACTAGAGCGTTTTGCAACCCGCTTTGAGATGTCTCGCCAGGAGACTTCGGCACGAAAAATTAACCAGCTACTGAGCAATGTTAACCCTGAAGCCCCGCTTTCGTTAGACAGCCAACAAAAAATTGAGTCCTTTATTCAGGAGCTGAATGAGTGCACTTTGCGAAAGAGTGATACCGGAGGGGGGCGAAGCGACACCTCGCACTCGAATCCACGTACTTTTTTACGCACTCCGATTTACCTCGCGCTAAACAACACCGAGTACGCTAACCGCATTATTAATCAGCTGGAGTTCTTTGGTTTTCGTTCAATCAACTTCAGTGATGTTGATGATTTTGTTCACGCAGCTAAGCAGGATAAGCCAGAGACCATCGTAGCCGATGTAGATTTTGGCGGGCATAAGCTTGCTGGCATCGATGCCGTTCAAGTAATCCAGGAGTCTCACGAGACAACTATTCCAGTTATTTATGTTAGCGAGAGCACTGACGACATTCAGACCCGGCTAAAAGCATCGCGCACAGGCGGCGAAGAGTTTTTTTATCGAGCCATCGACCCTGGCCAGCTAATAGAAAAAATTGAGCAATATACGCACGCCAACATTCAGGACCCATACCGTATTCTGGTAGTCGATGACTCTAAAGCACAAGCAAAGTACATTGAGAATATATTGCACAAAGCCGGCATGATTCCTCACATCATTACCGAGCCGATGGATATCCTGGTAGCCTTGGCGGATTTCCAGCCTGAGATAATTATCATGGATATGTACATGCCAGGCTGTACCGGTATGGAGCTAGCCCGAGTGATACGCCAGCAAGACAAGTTTCACAGCGTACCTATCATTTACCTCTCTGCAGAAGATGACGTCAACAAACAGCTACACGCGATGAGTCTTGGAGGCGATGACTTTCTAACGAAACCTATCGACCCGAAACACCTCATCGCCACGCTGCGAAACCGAGGCCGAAGAGCTCGATCCCTTTTGGCACTAATGATTCGCGATAGCCTGACCGGGCTTTACAATCATACCCATACTCTACATTTGCTAGAAATTGAAGTTGCTAAAGCAGCGGAAAGCGAACTACCTGTCTGTTTCGCAATGCTCGATATCGACTACTTCAAAAAGATTAATGATAACTACGGCCACCCTATTGGCGACCGCGTACTGAAAAGCCTTTCTCTTTTCCTTAAACAGCGGCTACGTAAAACAGACCACATCGGTCGCTATGGTGGCGAAGAGTTTGCCATCGTACTGCCAAATACTTCTGAACGCGATGCTAAAACTATTCTTAACGAAATACGTGAACGCTTTGCAGAATTACCACAGCCCGCCGGAACCGGCACATTCAATGTCACCTTTAGTTGCGGCATTGCATTAGCTGACCACGAAAACGCTCAATCCTTATGTGAAAAGGCTGATCATGCCCTATACGAAGCAAAGAGAAATGGACGAAATAATGTCCGTTGCTACAATACAGAACTGTAAGAAAACCTGCTTGTAAATAACGCAATATATGGGCAAACTAGCCACTATATTGTAGATAAAGTGTCATAAAAAGAAACTACACTTGTAGACATTTCTCACGGCACTTAGAATTAACTTTCTCTTTCACATGTTTTTACGAGCATCGTCTGATTATGGCTAGCATACTGGTACTTCATGGCCCAAACCTAAACCTTTTAGGCACCCGCGAACCCGAAATTTACGGCTCAGAAACTCTCAATGATATCAACTCTCGCTTAAAAGCCTGCGCCAAGAATAACAATATCGCGCTCAACACGTTGCAAAGCAATGCTGAACACGAACTTATCGAGCGCATACATCAAGCTAAGCAAGATGATACTCAGTTTATAATTATTAACCCTGCGGCATTTACGCATACGAGCGTAGCAATCCGAGATGCTCTACTAGCGATTGATATTCCTTTTATCGAAGTACATTTATCAAATGTTCATGCTAGAGAAACATTTCGCCATCATTCTTATTTCTCTGATGTCGCATTAGGCGTCATCTGCGGGCTGGGCAGCTTAGGTTACGATGCTGCGCTCAGCAAAGCCCTGCAGGCGCTATAAACCTAATACAGGAATTGTTATGGATATTCGAAAAATCAAAAAGCTGATCGAATTAATCACCGAGTCAGATGTAGAAGAACTAGAGATTAAGGAAGGCGAAGAGTCCATCCGCATCAACCGTCGCAAGCATGTTGTCGCCGCACCAGCAGCGGCCCCAGCACCCGTAACGTCTGCTTCAGCACCTATCACAGAAACATCCACTGCAAGTCCGGCACCGGCGAGCACCTCTAGTGACCAGACAATCAATGCCCCTATGGTCGGCACCTTCTACAAGGCGCCCTCACCTGACTCCGCCCCATTTGTTGAAGTTGGACAAAGCGTTAAGGCTGGCGATGTCTTGTGCATCATTGAAGCAATGAAAATGATGAACCAAATCGAGGCAGACCGAAGCGGCGTTATTCAGTCGATAGAAGTCAGTGACGGAGAACCTATCGAGTTCGATCAGATACTATTTACAATTGCATAAGGCTCGCAGGTAACACTGATGTTAAAAAAAGTTCTAATCGCTAATCGTGGCGAAATAGCCTTACGAATTCTACGCGCCTGCAAAGAGATCGGTATTCCTTCGGTCGCCGTACACTCCAAGGTTGATAGAGACCTTATGCACGTTCGCTTGGCAGACGAGTCAGTTTGTATTGGTAATAACAGCCCTGTCGAGAGCTACCTCAATATACCTGCAATAATCAGCGCCGCTGAAG
>NZ_LWGE01000243.1:0-953 GCF_001635315.1 Oleiphilus sp. HI0123 | reverse complement strand
CTCATAAATATCACCGTATGACAAACCTAAAAGCTGGCTAATTTTATTCAGGGAATAAGCTGTTTCTGCCTGCCATTGATCAATCGTTTCTTGTAACAAAGCCCAAGCTTTCTTTGAATTCGGCATCTTGTTAATGCTACCAGCTTGCGCTAGAGCTCCAACAACATCAGCTGAAAGAACCAAGGTATCTACACCTAGTCGCCGTAGAGCTATCTGACCAACCCGTCCACCCAAACGATTTCCACGCGCTTTTAGCAACTGAATATTATCTGTGAAATCTTCAGCTTTCCAGGATGCAAAAAACTCACCTAGAGAACGGTGCTCTTCTATAAGATCTAGTAAGAACATCGCATTTTCTCGAATTGAACTAACCTTTGCCCAATGCTTAACAATCTTGCCGCCTTTCATTTTCTCTTCTAACGCCTCATCAGACAATGACGCGCAATATCGCAAATTGAAGTTAGCGAAGGCTTCTTCAAAGGCGGGCCATTTATTGTCAATGACACTCCAGTTAAACCCTGTCTGAAAGACTATCTTTGAGAAGGCAGATAGCCAACGGTCATCAGATATCGCTAAAATTTCATCTGAGGATAAGGGGGAGTTAAGCGTGGCATTAACTTGCATTGCCCCGCCGTGACGAGCATAGGCTCTTTCTTCAATTTCCGTAAAAGACATCATCGCTAATGGTCATCCTTATATTCTGCTGCAATCTCCGTAAACTCGCCCTCACACGATATGAAAGCAGCCACCACTCTGGGGTCGAAGTGGCTCCCTTCACCATCAAGGATAATTGACTTAGCTTTGTCATGATCAAAAGCTGGCTTGTATACACGTTTACTAATCAAAGCATCGTAGACATCTGCCAAAGCCATTAAACGCGCAGACAGTGGAATAGCATCACCCTTTAAGCCTTGAGGATATCCGCTACCATCCCATTTTTCATGATGAGAGGC
>NZ_LWGE01000242.1:0-1303 GCF_001635315.1 Oleiphilus sp. HI0123 | reverse complement strand
GCTTTTGAAGAACTCGGGGTTCTTAGGGTCGTCTTCAAAGTACTTTCGAAAACGGACAATAAAGTTATCGACGGTACGAGTCGATAGGTCTTTGGAAAAACCCCAGGCAACTTCTAAAATTTCTCCGCGTGACAGCGCTTTACCACGATTGTTAATCAATAACCTGAGCAAGCGAAGCTCTTGTTCAGTTAGGCTTATTTGTTGCCCTTTGCAATAAGCAACAGATTGAAGGAAGTCGATTTTGTTGCTGCCAAAGCTATATGGGTCCTGACTTCCACTCGCCGCATCAATACTATTATCTTGCCAGCTACTTTGTTTTAAAAGGCGCTCAACTCGTAACAGGAATTCTTCTAGGTTAAAGGGTTTAGAAAGATAGTCATCGACACCGTGGTTAAAACCCTCAATTCTGTCTTGAGCACTATTCTTGGCTGATAGAATAAGGATTGGCAAACGCTCATCTTCTAAGCGAATACGTTTAAGAACAGAGACACCGTCTATGCCGGGCAGCATCACATCCAAGACTATTAAATGCGGCCGCCACTGTTTCCATAAGGCTAGACCGGAAGTCCCTGTTTCCGCTAACGCCACCTTGTAACCTTGAAGCTCCAAATTTAAACGCAACCCCTCTGCAATATGACATTCATCCTCGACAACCAAGATACGCTCATTCTCTGGATCAAACACTAGTGCATCCCCATCATATTACGCGCTCTTTTCGCCATTGATAGTTTATTTCGCTGCGGGAATATAATAACAAACTCAGCCCCCTGCCCCGGCTGGCTTTCCTTAATCTGTATCTTACCACTATGCGCTTTAACTATATTTTGAACCAGATATAAACCGAGCCCACTACCCTGCGCTGAACGCGTCTTTGAATCACCCACCTGATAAAACTTTTTAAATACCTTCTTGCGCTGCGTATGCTCAATGCCGATACCGTTATCGATAAACCTAAGCCTGAGCTCATCATTTCCGCGCAGTGCGAGCTTTTCTATTTTAACGACTAGGCTTGGCTGATCCGACTCATTATATTTAAGGGCATTGCTCGCTAAATTAATCAATAACATTTCAAACAGCGCCCGGCTAAGCGTTTGCTTTATCGGCTGAGATGATTGAGTCGCGATCTGTAAGCCAGTAAACAGGTGGGCATTTTGTTGATAAAACTGAGAGACAAACTCAGCAACGTCTAACTCTATAAATTCATCACTGAAGCTCTGGCTTTCGATCTTTCCCAGATCCAGAATGTTGCTGATATTGTCTGATAAACGGTGAACGTCACGCAGCATATAGTTAAGATACTTTT
>NZ_LWGE01000241.1:0-1006 GCF_001635315.1 Oleiphilus sp. HI0123 | reverse complement strand
CTAGATGAAACCAAGAAGCGTGAAAGCGCTACACAGAGTATGCAAACTTCCCTTGAAAGCATGGCGCTTGAAATGAAAAAACTCAGGGCCGAAGTATCAAAGCTTAACTCTGAAGCAACAACAGATTCCCTCACAAAGGTGAACAATCGCCGTGCCTTTGATATGGAGATAGAAAACTTTATTTCTTCCAGCAAAGCCGAGAAGAAACCATTATGCCTACTGTTAATCGACCTGGATGATTTCAAGCGTTTTAATGAACAATTTGGTCATACAATTGGCGACAAAGTTCTTCGTTTTGTCGCGACACTCTTAAAAAACAACATTAAGGGCTGCGACTCGGTTGCTCGGTTTGCTGGCGAACAATTCGCAATTCTACTGCCTGAAACGGCCTGCGAAGGAGCTTACATTGTCGCTGAGAATATTCGTGAGCGCTTATCGAAACAAACTTTATCAGACAGCGCAGAAAAGATTGAACTAGGAACTGTCACAGCTTCGATCGGTGTCGCCGTATACAAGTATGGAGAGAGTGCAGAGCAGCTAATTCGTAAAGCTGATAAGTTCATGCACGAGGCAAAACGTTCAGGAAAGAATAAAGTTGTGGGCGGTTCAAATGTAGGTTCTGACAGCAAAGAGTCATCAAGTACGCTTATTTAAAACAATCAAGCGGCCATAATTACTGACCGCTCAGCACACTAAGTACTAGTCATTAGTAATCAGCGTTCCAACACCTTCATCTGTAAAGATTTCCAAAAGTGTTGAGTGGCTAACTCGACCGTCAATAATGTGCGAACTCTTTACTCCGTTTTTCACAGCCTCTAAAGCGCACTTAATTTTCGGCAACATACCGCCGTATATCGTTCCATCAGCAATCAACTCATCGACCTGAGCAGTTGATAAACCTGTTAACACCTCTCCCGATTTATCCTGCAGACCAGAAATATTTGTCAGTAGAATAAGTTTTTCTGCTGCTACCGCCTCAGCTACTTTTCCAGCAACCAAGTCAGCA
>NZ_LWGE01000240.1:0-1466 GCF_001635315.1 Oleiphilus sp. HI0123 | reverse complement strand
GCAAGCTTTTCTTGTTGAAGTGGACGTAGCAAATTTATTTGTGAGGTCTCATCCTTTTTAGCAAATAACACGGGCTTTTCTATTAGCAAGTTGCCCAGCTTAGCTGTACGTTCTTCCAGATTAAAATTGATAGGGCTAAGCGACACTGAATCGAGTGTAAATAAGCTCTCTGTATCTTGAGTCTCAGCCAAGGCAATCTGAGAAAGCGACACCGAGCCAGTTTCGATCAGCAGGTGTGATCTCTGGTCACTAAATTCAGTATCGTAGCTGCCTTCTAGTGAAATCAGTGCGTTATTAAGTGAGTAGGGAGAGAAAGGTTTGACGTAATGCCAGAAGCTTGAAGAGCGAAGATTGCTCAAGGCCAAAGAGCCTTTAGAAGAAAAAGGGGCAATGCCAATTTGTCCCTTCCATGAAAGCTCTTGACCCTGGCCTAGTGAGAGGTTTAGTGAGTAGTTGCCACCATCATTATGGTCTGTCGAGAAGTCCTTTAATGCGAGATTGAGAGGCTCAAGCTTTAGCCTAAAGGTTTCATCGCTAGAGCGATCGGTAAAGTTGACCTGTCCATGAGAGATAGAGATCAGGCCGAAAAAGAAGGCTAAAGGCTCTGAGTTATCGACTTCCTCTGGCGCTGCCTCGCTGTCAGCTTTTACAAAGTCACGCTGGAAATTTAACAGACCTTGCTCGTCAAGCTGAGCATTGATACTAGGCCTCGTCAAACTGACTTCATCAAAAGCTATGCGCCCCCCCAATGAACCGAGGGCGCTAAAGTTGACGTAGAATCGATCAAAGCTGACGCTATCTTGCTGGAACTCATCCTTAGCTTGGAAACCGTGAACGGCTAGAGATAGTGCGTAAGGGTTGAAAACAACTGATTCGATTTGCGTATCCCAGGCTGCAATATCCTTAAGGGAGTTGATGGCCTGCTGCTTAACAATATAAGGTACAGCAAACCAGCCGAATACACTGTAGATTAAAAAGAAAAGAATGAGCCAGAACTTCTTGGATTTGAAATTAAGGATGGTCGACACAGTGTAACCCTCTAGAGTGGCTATTTTAGAACAGAACCTTGAACCGCGAAGCTGACATTATAAAACGAGCTGAGCAATAAAGAACTAAAAAGGAACTAAAAAATGACCGAAAACTGCTCACAAGAGAAACGTTGCCCCTGGTGCGGTAATGACCCTTTATATCAGCAATATCATGATGAAATTTGGGGTAAGCCAAGGTGGGGTAGCCAGGATCTATTTGCCAAACTTTGCCTTGATGGCCAACAAGCGGGTTTGAGCTGGATTACGATTTTACGAAAAGAAAAAAGCTATTACGAAGCATATGATAATTTCGATCCTAAGCGTATTGCAGAATATGACCAGACGAAGATAGATGAATTACTGCTTAATTCAGGTGTGATTCGAAATAAGCTTAAGGTGAACTCTATTATTAAAAATGCACGCGAATTTCTCGAGATT
>NZ_LWGE01000239.1:0-1007 GCF_001635315.1 Oleiphilus sp. HI0123 | reverse complement strand
CGTTGTGGGTGGCACGTAGGTCACCATCTATATGGTCGAAAGTGTGTTCAATTTTACTTCTCACGTCGATCCAGACAGGGTCTGCCAATATGATATTGGAGCCAAAGGTGGCAAAACATAGTAATACTAGGCGGAATAAATAGGATGGTAATCTCATAGCTTTAAGTCCCTGTAATGAGTAGAGGCTAATATAAAGCCTAGAAACCGAAGGCAAATATGTCAAAAAACGAGGGAGTGTAACCGGAGGTATTATGATCTATGTACGCAAAATAGAATACAACCTAGCTAGGGACTCTTGGAGCTAATAAAGATTTACTTAGTTGAAAAGCTGCTCGATTAGAGCAGCTCAGGAAAGTAATAAATCATTAAATATACTGCTAGCAAAATGGCGACCCAAACAACCATGGTCTCAGTTGGCCATAGCCTTGCAAAGTATCCTTTTGGTTTTCCAGCTTTGGTGTCATAAGAGTTTTGAATCATTTGCTTAATTGAATAAGCGAGTGATTTTTCAATCTTTTCATAGGTGCAATAGATCGTGCATGCTAGCCTTTTTACAAACGCGGGAGCAAGCTTTCGGTATAACCAGTCAGCATCCAGATTTGTGGAAGGTAGTTCTGGCGGGTATAGATTGCGCAGGTTTAACCATACAAACGCTAGAGCCGAGAAGAACAAAAGCTGTAACTGCGTAAGAACGTGCGTAATATCGTAGGGCTGGTAGCTGTGTTCCCAGGGCAATAGAGCGTAAACAGTCTGAGCAGGAAAGGTACCTAGTACAACACACCCAACGGCTGCTAAGGTCATCGCAATTAGCATGTTTTTGGGTGGTTCAGTTGTACGGATACCTGAATCGTGAGCAAAAAGTGCGAAGTAAGGAATCTTGATGCCCGCGTGATGAAATACGCCGGCAGCGGCAAATAGTAATAATAACCAAACAACATCATAGCCTTCAGCTACTGAAGCAGCCATAATCATTGACTTCGATACGAAGCCGCTGAAAAGCGGGAAGG
>NZ_LWGE01000238.1:0-1423 GCF_001635315.1 Oleiphilus sp. HI0123 | reverse complement strand
GGAAGTAGCGCCATCAACGCAATGGTCTATGTTCGAGGCGACAAATCTGATTATGATCACTGGGAAGCCCAAGGAAATAAGGGCTGGAAATTCGATTCAATGTTGCCCTATTTTAAAAAAGCCGAAACAAATGAGCGAGGATGCAATGACTACCACGGCAGCCAAGGTCCTCTTTATGTCTCAAACACACAAAATACTTACCCCTTGAATGAGTGCTTCCTAAAAGGTTCTGAGCAAGCGGGATACCCTTTAAATGACGATTTCAATGGGCCTCAATTTGAAGGTGTGGGCTATTATCAGTTTACAATCAAGAATGGCGAAAGGTGCGGTGTCTCACGGGCCTATTTAAAGCCTGCTCGTACTCGAAAAAATCTGCACATACAATGTGAAGCCTTAGTTAATCGAATTATTCTCGAAGATAAAGAGGCCAAAGGTGTGGTCTATTCGCAACGAGAAAAAGAGTATACCGCTCATGCTAAAAAAGAAGTTATTTTGTGTGGTGGTGCGTTTAACACACCACAAACTCTCATGCTGTCCGGGATCGGTGATAAGAAGGAGCTCGAGAAAGTAGGTATAGCTGTCGTTCATGATCTTCCAGGAGTAGGAAAAAACCTTCAAGAACATGTTGATGCTTGTGTATTGGTAAAAAGCAAGAAAAAAGACGGATTTTCTATTACGCCATCCGGGTTATTAAAAGCCTTGCCAGATGCTTTTAATTACTTTACTGCTAAAAAAGGTAATCTTGCTAATTCGATAACCCAATCTGGCGGCTTCTTGAAATCTGGTCCTTCTGTTGAGGTTCCTGATATTCAGCTGCACTTCGTACCACTTCTTTTTGATGATTGCGGCAGAGATCTTGGTTTACTTTCGCAACATGGTTACTCCCTACATGTGTGCGTACTCAGACCGGAAAGTCGTGGTCAACTAAGCTTAAAGTCTTTAGACCCTCGCGATCGAATCAAAATCGATTTTAACTTCCTCTCTCAAGAAAAAGATCAAAAAGTTTTGGTTGACGGCATTCGGGTCGCGCGAAAAATCCTAGCATCTGAAGCTTTTGATGATCATCGTGGCGACGAAGTTCACCCAGGAGCTGATATCACCTCCGATGCAGACATTCTGCAAGCGTGCAAAGATCGTTTAGGTCTGGTTTATCACCCCGTGGGTACCTGCAAAATGGGTAATGACGATATGTCTGTCGTTGACGACCAGTTGCGTGTTCATGGCATCTCAAAGCTACGAGTAGTCGACGCATCGATCATGCCCACTTTAATAAGCGGCAATACCAATGCACCTGTAATAGCGATTGCTGAAAAGGCATCCGACCTAATATTGTCACCATCAACCATGCTCAACTAAATGATGAGTACAAATCACTTTTGTGAGCAATAAGTCTATTACGTAATAAAATACACAACTTTTGAAC
>NZ_LWGE01000237.1:0-1217 GCF_001635315.1 Oleiphilus sp. HI0123 | reverse complement strand
TCACCAGATCAAGCTCTACGATAAACTAAAGATTGAGCTCACCGAAACTCTTATTGAAGTCCCTTAACTGATCATCTCCCCGGTCATACTCCGCCTGCCATAAAAGATCTTTATAATCTGATAGGACACGCTCTATAGATCGACTTAACTCATCGAAGTCTCCGTCCGCGACATAGATGGCCGCACGTACAATTCGATTTGTTACACGCCAATTTGTTTTAACAAACAAGGCCTCAATTTCATCTTTGGCCAGCAACCACTGCTTGCCAAAATCTCGCTCTAACTTATTTTGAATATCACCCAACAACTGCATTTCCACCTCACGAGGTTTGATTAAAAAGTGTCAGTTAAACCTCACTTAGCTACCAAGGCAGAACATCCCCATTTGAATGCCAGAACGTACCAGTATTCGTAAGATTCAACTCATCTACTCTCTGAGCTAAACGCTCAGCAGCTTGATCAGGGGTAATGTCGCCATAGCCTCCTATCATTTCAGTACCCACTAGACCCGGGTGGAAGACTCCGACAGCAATACCTTGATCTTCTAGATCCATCGCGAGAGAAACTGAGGCGATATTTAAGGCACACTTAGACATGCGGTAGCCATAGCGACCGCCACTGCTATTATCAGCTATGGATCCCATTCTACTGGTGATGATGGCAACCTTACCACCACTATCCAAATTGCCGAGAAGCGCCTCTGTTACTCGCAAGGGGCCTAATGCATTCACGCGAAACTGCTCTTCGAGCTGATCATAGTCGATATGCCCCAATACCTCATCTCGAAGAATTCCGGCGTTATTAATAAGAAGGTCTAATTTCACACCTTGAAGCTCAACACCTAGTCTAGCCACATCCTCTGCTTTGCTGACATCGATTCCTGCGATTATCTGGCACCCCAACGACAACAACTCTTCACTAGCTTCACGACAGACGGCATACACCGAGTAACCTTTAAACTTATAGTACTGACAGAAAGACAAGCCAATACCACGATTTGCTCCGGTTACAAGTATATTTTTTGACATGATATCTCCTACGAAATCTATTGGTGAAGCCGATAATAATATATAGAATATAACGTTATCGATTTATCTAAGGAGATGCAATGAGTCACGAAGCAACTAAAGCTTTACTCAGCATGCAACATCATAAGTTAGTATTACCTGAGCATATGAACCACCAAAGCTCCTTGTTTGGTGGCAACTTGCTGATGT
>NZ_LWGE01000236.1:0-1029 GCF_001635315.1 Oleiphilus sp. HI0123 | reverse complement strand
AAGGTATTTACAGCAACGCCGGGAGAAACAAACGTGGTACTAATATCTTTGAGGCTTGAGAATATTTGCTTAATTGCACTTTCGAGCTCGGTTGTATCGTTGGCTACAAAGTATTTACCGCCACCACCTGGGTTGTCATCAGTACCCTCGGCTGTTCGTTTGAGCAAATTATCATCGAGTTCAAAGCCAATCGTATAGGTTGTAACGTTTTGTTCGCCATCATATTGACTAGATACATCGTTTTCGTACATGTGGCGGGAAATCTCATCTAGACAGTTGTCAGTGCAGTTGCCCACAGTACTCTCTATAACGTTTCTCGATGCAGTATCGTTACTATCACTTCGGCTAGAGCCAGGGTGAGCGTCATAAGTGGGTTCACCGTCCGTTAATAGGACAATGTTGTTAGGCTGGCATTCATCTGAAATAGGCGATTGGTATTTGCTAGAGTTGCTAGGGCTCTTAGATGAGGCAGAGCTTTGGCTGCCTAAAAATACCGAACCGCCAGAATAGTAACGGTAAGCTTCAAATAGGCTTTCAGCGAGAGGAGTCCAGGTATCCGGGGAAAGGCTGTTTAGATCAGATACAAAAGAAGACCGATTGTCTTCAATATAATCAATTGGAGTCGTAACGCGGCCACCTTGCTTGCCGTAATTATTGGTATTAAAGCTCATTAAGCCAATATTAATACCTGAAGTACTGTTAATCAGGTTGCTGACAACGCTCTTCATGATGCTAATGCGTGATTGAGAAGTCACTTCACGATAGTAGGCATACCAATTAATATAGTTTGAATTAAAGAAATCATAGGTAGTGTAGCTGTTCCAGCTTATTTCGTTGTTGCTAGAACTCGCCCATTTGCTGGAGTTATGTACTGCGTATGTGTTGCCTGTTGTTCCGTTAGCGCCGTGTGCACCTCGATCATCTTTACACTCGATAATATTTGTATTGGAACTACTGCGACGACTGAAAAGATTACGCCAAGCATTTCTGCGGGTATTAAAGCCAGCGACTTTTGCAGCAGTATACTGT
>NZ_LWGE01000235.1:0-1543 GCF_001635315.1 Oleiphilus sp. HI0123 | reverse complement strand
GTATTTATACCGGTGCATTCATTGCAGAAGCTGTTCGAGCGGGTGTTCAATCGGTGCCGCATGGACAAACTGAAGCCGCACGTAGTGTTGGCTTAAGTGAGCGAAAGATTATGTCACTGATCGTCGTGCCCCAGGCGATGAGAGTCATCACGCCTTTGCTAAATAGTGAATATCAAAGCTTGGTGAAAAACTCGACGCTGGCTACAGCTATTGGTTACCCGGATTTGTTTACTGTCTTTGTCGGCACCACACTCAATCAGACGGGACAAGCGATAGAAATCGTATTTATGACAATGGCGGTCTATTTTGTCATAAACATGTGTATTTCCTTTGTTATGAATCGATTCAATTCGAAAGTCGCTTTGGTGGAAAGGAAGTAAATGATGAGAGAGTTTAAAGCGCTGCCTGATAAACCGGCACCCAAGGATACAGTTGGTGTCATTGGCTGGATTAAAGAAAACCTTTTTTCTAATATCTTCGATTCAACAGCTACTATTATTATCCTAGCAATTTTATTCTCCGTTGTTCCTGGCATGCTGGATTGGCTGATTTTTTCAGCCGACTGGAGTGGTGACAGCCAGGAAGCTTGCTCTAAAGAAGGCGCGTGTTGGGTATTTGTTTCTGCCTGGATGCAACAATTTATGTATGGCAGTTACCCCAGCTCAGAACTGTGGCGAGTGAATCTTGCTTTATTGAGTCTCGCTGCTGTCATTGCTTTGCCTTATGTCTTGCCAAAAGATCTTCGGAATAAGATTGGCGTCCCGGTATTTTTGTTATTTCCATTTGTCTGTGCGACATTTCTGGACGGTAGCCTGTTTGGTTTGATGACAGTAAGTACTGACTTATGGGGTGGCTTTGCACTGAATATCTTTTTGGCGTCAGCGAGTATTATTATTGCTTTTCCGTTGAGCTTTTTATGGGCCCTAGGTCGACGATCGGAGATGCCTTTTATACGTAGTGTCTGTATTTTGTTGATCGAGTTTTTTAGGGGAACCCCGGTTTTAGCCCTATTTTTTATGGGCTCGGTAATGCTGCCATTATTTTTTCCTGAAGGCACCAGCGTAGATAAATTACTTAGGGTGTGGATTGTTCTGATTCTATTTATGTCGGGCTATATGGCAGAAGTATTTAGGGGTGGCTTTCAAGCAATTCCCCAAGGGCAATACGAAGCCGCTGACTCGCTTGGCCTAAGTTATTGGCAGAAAACTTTGCTGATTATATTGCCCCAGGTGATCAAAGTATCGATGCCCAATATTCTTGCTACCTTCGTTATGCTATTCAAAAATACTACCTTCCTTTTGATCATCGGTATATTTGAAATGCTCAGTACCACTCAAACTGCTTTGAATAACTCAAACTGGTTAGGGGGACATGCAACGGAAGGCTACTTATTTGTCGCTATGGTCTTTTGGTGTTGCTGCTTTGGTATGTCAATGATCAGCAGTAATATCGAACGCAAGCTGGATACCAGCCATAATAATAAATAGCGCTGTCTACTACGGAGATTAATGATGAAAACAGATGTAAAAAGCCAAAACTCTGA
>NZ_LWGE01000234.1:0-1396 GCF_001635315.1 Oleiphilus sp. HI0123 | reverse complement strand
CTTGCGTTTGAACGAGCCACGTTATGCTTCTCTTCCAAATATCATGAAAGCGAAGAAAAAGCCGCTTGAAATGACAACTCCAGCTGACCTGGGTGTTGATGTTGCTGCTAGCTTGAAGATTACCAAGGTTGAAGAGCCAGCTACGCGTTCAGCAGGTATTAAAGTTGCCGATGTTGCTGAATTGGTTGACAAACTTAAGACTGAAGCGAAGGTGATCTAACATGAGTATACTAGTAATTGCAGATCATGATAACGGTAGCATCAAGCCAGTTACCCTAAACGTTTTGAGTGCAGCAAAAGCGATCGGTGGTGACATCGACGTGCTAGTTGCAGGCGAAGGTTGTGGTGCGGCGGCTGAAGCAGCTGCTAAAGCTGAAGGTGTTGCTAAAGTATTGGTTGCAGATAATGCAGCCTACGGTCACTCTCTAGCTGAGAACTTATCTCTACTAGTTGCTGATCTTGGTAAAGGTTATTCTCACATCGTTACTTCTGCGGGCACTACGGGTAAGGACTTCCTTCCACGTGTAGCTGCTTTGTTGGATGTGGCGCAAATCTCTGACATCATCAAAGTTGAATCAGCTGATACTTTCGTTCGTCCTATCTATGCAGGTAATGCGATCGCTACTGTTCAGTCTTCTGACGGCATCAAAGTAATCACTGTTCGTGGTACTGCGTTTGATCCTGTTGCTGCTGAAGGTGGTTCTGCTGCTGTTGAAGCTATTGATAACGTTCAGGATGCTGGCATCTCTACCTTCGTTGGTGAAGAAATGGCTAAGTCTGATCGTCCAGAGTTGACTGCTGCTGACATCGTGATTTCTGGTGGCCGTGGTATGCAAAATGGCGACAACTTCAAGATTCTTGAGTCTGTTGCTGACAAGCTAGGCGCTGCTGTAGGTGCATCACGTGCCGCTGTTGATGCTGGCTTCGTACCTAACGATATGCAGGTTGGTCAAACAGGTAAGATTGTTGCACCTAACCTTTACATCGCTGTTGGTATCTCGGGTGCTATCCAGCACTTGGCAGGTATGTCAGGCAGTAAAGTAATCGTTGCAATCAACAAAGACGAAGATGCTCCTATCTTCCAGGTTGCTGATTACGGTTTGGTTGCTGATTTGTTTGAAGCTGTTCCAGAATTGGACGCTGCACTTTAAGCAAAGCTAAGTTCTAAAAACCGATACATGAAAGTGTATCGGTTTTTTTGTGCCTGACTATTAATCAGGCTTTGCTTCGTAAGGTGTCAAGTTCGTAAGTGCCTTTGTAAAGCTCTCTTCTAGCGGACATTCTAATGTCACGTTTTGCCCCGTCACTGGGTGATTGAANGTAAGTTTGGTCGCTGCCAATAATAAACGATGACTATCAAAATTTTCTTTGAATAGACGGTTGTGCTCACCTTTCC
>NZ_LWGE01000233.1:0-3129 GCF_001635315.1 Oleiphilus sp. HI0123 | reverse complement strand
CAACCAATTCAGAGTTAGAGACGAACATAAGCTCATACTGAGAACCTGGTAAATCAATAATGTTGATTAACTGCCCTTCAGCTTCGACAAAGTCACGCCTCCATCGACTTTGAATAGCATGCTGCTGAAGAATTGGCTGTAGTAAAGGCTTATTCGTCAAAGAAGAGAAAGCCAATCCAGTCTTGCCAAACTGTACTGATGCTTCAGAGTTATTATTAACCGGCGTGAGTATCCCGATATCAGATCCGGTGATTCGATTAAAATCTAGCATCATATCTGCTAGTGATACGCTCAGCTGAATAAGTTTAATATCACCATTAATATCTAGAATCGGAGACAGTACAGCTAACTGACAAAATTCAAAACAGATCATTTCTTCGGACGGAGTGCGACTCGTCAAGGTACGCTCAATTACGTCGGAGTTTGGACGAATGCGTTGATCACCCCACTGCCCAATCACTTCGCCTTTTGCATTAAGTAAGGTTGCGCTCTCTAGGGCCCAAGTTATCTGTAAAGACAGCCAGTGCGAATCGAGCTTGTCCTCAATATACGGACCTTCTGACGTTAAATTTGGTAGACCATCAATTATATTAATTAGCTGCAATGAGCTCTTCTTGAGCAAACCGTTATATTCAATAATATATTGCTGCTGGTTCACACTTCTATTATGCGCTTGCAAGGATTGCATTTGCGCTACATTGAAGTATGTAAAAAATGAGATGAACGATAGAAAGATCGCAGCTAGGCCAACTGCGGACTTCCAATATAAACTAACAAAAAGCTGTTTTTTTGTGTCTTGCATTAGAAACGATACGCCACCTGAGCTAAAAACATATTCCAGTGCTTACGTTGTTTTTCCATATCTGGATTTTCTAAGTCAGGCAACCAAAATGTACCATTTACAGCGTGAAACTCGATTGAAAACATCCATTCGAACGAAGGAGCATAACTAATGCCAATAGTGGAGTCTTTAGCAAAAGCATTACGCGCATACCTATTGATTGGGTCACCGGCTTCATAGTCCGAGCCATCTTTGTCGTCTTTAAACCGATAAGCTTCGTCCTGGCGCACATATACCTGCATATTAGGTGATAGTTGATAATCTACCTGAACGTAATAACCAATAAACTTTTCCACATTTTTATTGCCAGCAAAAATGTTATCTACTTCGATATCTCGTCGTTGGATTTCAGTTGTGAAGCGCCATTTATCAATACTGAGTTCAAAAGAAAGCATCAATGCTTTTAGGCCAAGCTCACCCTCAAACAGTGGAGGGGTGACAGTAAGATCTTGAAACGTTTCCCCTGCTCCCGGTGTAAAATCAGCATCTAATTGAACATAAGAAAGCGCAGTGCGCCACGCACCAGAACCGGGTTCAAAAGACAGCCTCGTAAAGCTAGCGCGCTCATTATCGAAGCTACCAGAGGTTTTCGTACTTAAGATTGACTCAACACTATGACTATTAAAAATCGGCTCACCAAAAGCAGTACTAAACGACAACGTACCGCTCTGGAATTCCCGGTGCCCATAAAGCCCTATACTATCTGATGAATGTAATATCTCTTGCAAGTAATCAATATAAATAGACTCAGGCAACAGTAAGCTAGGACGTGTTACTGCAACATCTCTAGTTTCGTTAAAGAAGCCAAACGGATTCTTTAAACGCCCTGCTCTTAAACCTAAACCATATTCAAAATCATCAAAAAGCCGCCAATCAAGTATCGCAAAATCAAGTCTAGTACCTTTTGGCTCGCCGTTACCAATCTGTTTGTAAAGACCCTGCATGGAAAACTGTAAAGAGTTCGTCGCCTTCCAAGACCCGTTTAAACCAACACTATTGTATTTAAAGCTACCATCAGAACTAGAACCCAAAAAATCATTTTCATCGGTTAAAACAAAGCTTTGACTAACAAAACCGTGCCAATTGATATGATCCACTAGATATTTCTTAGCTTCCGTAGCGAAAGAAACTAAAGAAGTTCCACCCAGCACAACCGCTAAAACGGCCTTAGCGAATACTGACCGTAGTAACATGCTCATTCGACATGCCTCCTTCAACATAACCAATTGCCCCGGGTGTATTATTAATTGTCGCTAGCATATCTTCGACGGATTGAACGACAACAGGTCCCTGACCTATACCTGAGTATATATACCGGTCCCATTGACGCCTAAGTTGATGCGGGAGCATTTTTAAGGTATTCATCAAAAATGATCGATGAACCGGGTTGGTATCTTGGAAAACCACCACTGTAATCTTTGTTCCATCGGGCCAAGCTCTAGCTCTCAGACTAAAAATAGCGCGCAACTCATTTAAGCTTAAAGTGTCGGTTAGCGTGGAGAGATGAGTGATAACAGACTGCGCGTTCGCTGATTCACTGACATGACCGCCTGAGTCATCAGCATAACAGGTACGGGCGAGCGACAGTTGGAAAACTGCAATCAAAGAAATATAAATGATAAAGGACTTTATCCACATGATTACAAAGGTAGACCATAATCTGTGGATTGCCAAAGCCACAAACCTAAACACGCGTGGTTTTACACTTTAATAACATAGCTCTGAGTTTTAAGAGCAATATGGAGATATAAACAAGAATGGCCCGCCCTTCAGGATTCGAACCTGAGACCTTCCCCTTAGGAGGGGGACGCTCTATCCAGCTGAGCTAAGGGCGGAAAAATAGGCGCAGGAATAATAGCGAGCAAATGAGTCAGGCTCAAGTGGAAATTACACGTTGCAACAGATTATTCCCATACAATTGAAGCCAGGACTTGCGATACCCACTGTTACCTGCGACTAGGACAGTGCCTTAACCTTCGTTTGTAAACTTTGGAAGCGTTTGTATTGCCTATGCTGAGCAGGAATATGCTTAACATTGTCCAAGCATTGCTCACACTTTGCTTTGAGCTGAGGGTTGCCACCTTGCTGTCGAATTTGTTTTAGCATTACCTGGACGGTATTAAGGTTAAGGGCTGGGTGTTTTGGCGTAACCTGAAGCGCCTCATCAAAAACGCGAATCGCTTCGTCCAGATCACCCTCTTCAAATGCAGTAATACCACTCTTGTTAAGCTTTCTAGCTTTAACCCTTTTCTGAAGGCTAACAGGCTCATCAAGCAACTCTTCAATAT
>NZ_LWGE01000232.1:0-1656 GCF_001635315.1 Oleiphilus sp. HI0123 | reverse complement strand
GGTAAATGCTGAAGATCCATTGTTCATTCTTTATACCTCTGGTTCTACCGGTAAACCAAAAGGTTTACAGCATTCCAGTGGTGGATATTTGACTTATGTGACGTCGACCTACTACTACACATTCGACCATAAAGAAGGTGATGTGTTCTGGTGCTCGGCAGATGTTGGCTGGATTACCGGCCATAGTTACATCGTTTATGGACCCTTGGCGAATGGTGCCACAACGCTCATGTATGAAGGCGTTCCCAATTATCCGAGTATGGGGCGCTTTGGTGAAGTAATTGATCAGCACAAGGTGACAGTTTTCTATACAGCGCCGACGGCTATTCGTACCTTAATGGCTAAAGCGGACGAAGCGACTGGGTCTAGTAAACGTGATTCACTGAGAATTCTTGGTACCGTAGGGGAGCCGATTAACCCGGAGGTATGGCGTTGGTATTATACTGAGTATGGCCATAGCAAATGTCCGGTTGTTGATACATGGTGGCAAACTGAAACGGGTGGTCAGATGATGACGCCTTTACCCTATGCAACAGAATCTAAACCGGGGTCTGCCTGTCATCCACTATTTGGTATACAAGCAGAGTTGGTAGATACCAATAGTGATATTCTCCAAGGTGAAACGAGTGGTCATTTGGTTATTATGGACTCCTGGCCGGGGCAGGCTCGTACCATCTGGAATGATCACGCACGGTTTATCGAAACCTATTTTTCAACTCATGACAATATGTACTTTACAGGCGACGGTGCCAAGCGAGATGCTGATGGCTATTTCTGGATTACCGGGCGTGTTGATGATGTCTTGAATGTTTCAGGTCATCGCTTAGGAACCGCTGAATTAGAGAGTGCTTTGGTGTCTCATCCTGATGTGGCGGAAGCAGCTGTTGTTGGTTATCCACATGATATCAAAGGTGAAGCTATCTATGTTTACGTGACGCCGATGGATGGAGTTGAACTTGCAGCCAATGCAACGGAGTTACTGAAGCAACATGTGAGAGTCGAAATGGGGCCCGTTGCGACTCCTGAGCTGATTCAGTGGGTCGATGCCTTACCCAAGACGCGATCTGGCAAGATCATGCGCAGGATCCTTCGCAAAATTGCTGCAGATGACTTTGGCAACTTGGGGGATACCTCAACGCTGAACGACCCTTCAGTAGTTGATGTGCTGATCGAGGGTCGTTTGAACCGCACTGACTCATAACTATAGGGTTGCTCGAGGGGAGATGAAAGGCATTATCTACCCCTCGAAAATTATGACCAGTCAGGCTATGCTGTTCTCCAAGGAACGTATTCTAATAATAAACATTGAACAGACATTCAATCCTGTTCGGAGAACTTATGTACCATTTTCATATCGCAGATGATCATCCACTTTTTCGCAGTGCCTTGTTAGAAATTATTAACGCCCACTTTGAAAACGTTACGATCACTGAATCGTCTGACCTGGAGACGACTCTGGCAGCCATTGCTGAAGACCCGGAGCTAGACCTTTTACTACTTGATCTGCATATGCCCGGCAGCCAAGACCTATTTGGCTTGGTGACAGTACGTGAGAAATTTCCTTCAATTCCGGTTGCTGTCGTGTCTGCTCGTGAAGATGCCGAGACGATAAGTCGCTCAATTGGTCATGGTGCAAGCGCTTATATTCCTAAATCA
>NZ_LWGE01000231.1:0-1612 GCF_001635315.1 Oleiphilus sp. HI0123 | reverse complement strand
AAGTGATGGCTTAGGCCCACTCTACAATGCAAGATCCTGCTCCCGTTGCCACGAGAAGAATGGTCGAGGCATATTAAAAGAAGAAGGTAAAACCTCCCCTGCACTATTTCTTCGGCTTAGCACTCCAGCCAAAACTGCCGAGCAAAAACGAGCACTGGAAAGTGGCCTCATAGGGCTAATACCAGAGCCTACTTATGGCACTCAGCTACAGACCTTTGCCTACCCGGGTGGACAAGCTGAGGCACAGCTACGAGTCAGCTATACAGAACAAAAAATTCAGCTAAGCGAAGGCGAAATGGTTAGCCTAAGAAAGCCGGATTACCAAATCATAGCGCCTCAGTATGGCCCAATGGATGAAGATTTGATGATTTCGCCACGTATTTCCTCGCCCATGATCGGATTGGGTCTTATCGAAGCGATAAATGAACAGGACATTCTTTCTAAAACCGACCCAGACGACAGTAACCAAGATGGTATTTCAGGCAAACCCAATTGGGTTTGGGATCAGCAAAAACAAGCACCGGCACTTGGCCGTTTTGGCTGGAAAGCAGGCACCCCCAACCTTCGTCAACAAAACGCTAGCGCGTTCAAGGGGGATCTCGGCATTAGTACACCGTTATTTCCACAACATTGGGGCGACTGCACTCCTTCACAAACAAGCTGCCGAAAACAAGCCCATGGAAACCGCACCCGCCAAGCCCCGGATATCAACCACATGGAAGCGCCAAAGGCGATGACCGATGCTTTATTGCTGTATACAAGAAATATCGCGGTACCCATTCGAAAAATAGACAATGCAGAAATGGTCAATAAAGGAAAAGCCGTCTTTCACTCCGCTGGCTGTGCCGCGTGCCATACTCCAAGCTATCAAACATCCGGGCATACTGAGCAAACTTCTCTTAACATGCAAACCATCTGGCCTTACACCGATCTATTACTGCATGACATGGGGCTAGGGCTGGCGGACAATCGACCCGAGTTTAAGGCAAACGGACAGGAATGGAGAACCGCTCCACTTTGGGGGCTCGGTTCAGACAAATACGTAAATGGCAGCCATTTTCTTCTGCATGACGGCCGCGCACGCAGTATACTTGAAGCAATTATGTGGCATGGCGGCGAGGCCGAATCTGCCAAGCAAGCCGTACAAACAATGCCCCAAGAGCAACGCGCACAACTGCTTACTTTTTTGGAATCACTTTAATGAACAGAACCTCTACGATTTCCAGTATTTTCTTAGCTTGTATCCTCTCATTTGTATGTCATGCCGCCCCAAGTGAAGCTGACTGGAAAAACTTCAACCATGCGACAGTTAATAGCTTTGTTATCCCGTTTTATCAATCGCTTAGCGCTGCCTCTCAGGCTTTGCAGCAGAGCACCCAAGGCCTCTGCCAAAGCCCTTCTCAAGAGGCGCTAGATAATAGCATCGGTGATTTCCACAAGACGATGGATGCCTGGCAATCTATTCAAAATATCACGTTTGGCCCCATAGAGTTTTCAATGCGCAGCCATAGCTTACAGTTCTGGCCCGACAAGAAGAATCATATCGGCAAACACCTAGGTGTTCTTCTAGCAAGTGACGACAAAACATTGCTGAATGAAGATAAATTCCAGC
>NZ_LWGE01000230.1:0-561 GCF_001635315.1 Oleiphilus sp. HI0123 | reverse complement strand
CCCCTAAATTTCGAATTTCGTTACACAAGCACTTATAAGAGTTTGCTATAAGAAACACCAGAACAACAATTGAGACGTATAGATACATTCCCAAAACCTATTGTCACAAAGCGATACAAAAAGGGCTGAAATTCAAGCTGGCAAACTAAAAAACTTAGCTACAGTGAAATCATAAGCGTTTGAAATGCAAAACAATGTAAAACGCAGTACATCATATAGCGAGTTAACTCTCTCGTTATAGAAGGGATGTAAGGCTGGCGCCAAAAGCACAAATCCAGCTACTTTAATATTTAACAAACGGCGAATATCGCCAAATGCTGACTTTGTTCAATGCTAACAGACAACGAAACGAAGCAGCCTTATAAATGAATCAATTTTAAAACTGGGAATACTATCCATGAAAACATTATTTAAAAAATCAGCAATTGCAGCAACAATGATCTCTGGTCTTATCGCAGGTACCGCTACTGCAGATACATTCAACGCTTCACTAAACCTGGTTCAGCCAATTTCATTAACTGAAGCGACTCAAATGGATCTAGGTGACGTTCTAGCTAGCGA
>NZ_LWGE01000229.1:0-1655 GCF_001635315.1 Oleiphilus sp. HI0123 | reverse complement strand
TACCCTGTATGTGAATGAGCGTGTTATAGAAAAGAAAGTATAAAAAAACTCCGTTATCCACCGGGCCAAATGTTTTGGCCCGAGGTTAACGGAGTTCACATATGTATGTGTAGAGATGAGAGAGACCAAGTTGATTTCCGGTGAAAGGTAATCGCTCTAAAGTAGAGTGATTGCGCTTCGCTGGGAACTCAACTTATGCAAATGATAATTGTTATCATTTGCATTGTCAACCACTGAGCTTGATCTTTTTTGTTTATTCTTGAGTAGCGTTACAGGGATTGATATTCTCGCTAGCTTGTTACAAATTCTTGAGTGCATGCTATGGCACTCAAAGTTCTTCTAGGATTAACTTATGAAGTTTGAAGATGCTGCTGAATCCATTCCTAAAGAAATTTACGAAAAGTTCAAGCAAGCGATAGAGTTGGGAAAGTGGCCCGATGGCCGGACCCTCTCTCGTGAGCAAAAAGAAATATGCCTTCAGGCGGTCATGCTTTATGAAGTAAAACATGGACTCGATGAAAGCAATCGAACCGGCTATGTTGATACAACGAAAAAGACCTCCCCATGCGGGCCAAAAGACGATAGTGATGATGAGTCGACTATCCGTATATTGCACTAACAAAGAAGACGATTAATGAATCAAGTTGCATCAGGTCATTTAAGTAAAATGACAGTGAGTCAGGGGAACCCGGTAAGTTACACCTTGAACTTTGGTGATACAAAATGCAATCCTGCAGATTATCTTGGCAAGAAATTACGCTTTCGTTCTAACGGCGAGATTCGCTGTTTTCATTGTCAGAAGCGTACCAACAAGAGCTTTAACCAAGGTTACTGTTATCGATGCTTTACCAAGTTGGCCCAGTGTGACCGCTGTATTATGAGCCCTGAGCTTTGTCATTATGCACAAGGTACCTGCCGTGAGCCGGAATGGGGTGAAACACACTGTATGCAGGAGCATATAGTTTATTTGGCGAATTCAACTGGTTTGAAAGTCGGGATTACCCGTCATAACCAGGTGCCTACCCGCTGGATAGATCAGGGTGCCATTGCTGCATTGCCTATATTCTCAGTTAAGTCCCGACGACTTTCCGGTTTGCTTGAAGTTATGCTGAAAGAGTGGGTGGCGGACAAAACTAATTGGCGGAAAATGCTGAAGCATGAGGTCGTTGATATAGATCTTTTGGTTGAACGTGACCGTCTAATGGAACTGGCTCAGGATAAGTTGGCCGAGCTTGATGAGCAATTCCCCGGTGAGATTACTGCTTTGACTGAGCAGGATGTATGGGAATTTGAATACCCACACTTATCTTGGCCAGAAAAGGCTAAAACCTTTAATTTTGATAAACAAGATGAGGTGGAGGGGACCTTAATTGCCATTAAAGGGCAATATATGATTCTCGATACCGGTTGCTTAAATATTCGAAAATTTACGTCCTACGACGTCTCGCTAGACGTCGAGTAAGACATATACTTGGAAAGCATGCATGAGTGAATCAGCAAAGACGATATACCTCAAAGACTATCTTGAGCCTGCGTTTAAGATTACGTCACTTGATTTAACCTTTCAGTTATTTGAAAACGGAGCGTTGGTAAAAGCCAGGCAGCTTATCGAGCGAGTCGCTGGCCGTGAAGGCGAGGCGCTGTCACTAAATGGT
>NZ_LWGE01000228.1:0-1995 GCF_001635315.1 Oleiphilus sp. HI0123 | reverse complement strand
TATCCAAATTTGGGTAGGTAGGCGTAACTATATATTGCTCTGGAAGTTGGCAGGCGGTGATGATAGGCACATTAGCATCAGGGAAGCTGTATTTTGATAAATCCCCACACTCAACCCACTTTACTTGCTGACCTTCTCGGCCAAGACCATCGCTTGGCGCTTTCGAGAATTTGGACACCAGCCAGACATCGAGCAGCACTTGCTTGTCACCATAGTCATGAGAAATCTGAATCAACGGTCGCAGTGCGCCAGCCTCTTCAGGATCGAACACCAGGCCAAGTTCTTCCTCCAGTTCTCTGGCTAAAGCAACAGGAAGCGTTTCACCACTTTCGACCTTGCCGCCTGGAAACTCCCATAAGCCGCCTTGATGAACCTCATCAGGACGCTTAGAAATCAGGATCTCTCGGGCACCGGCAGCAGATGTTCTCTCTATGACGCCAACGGCCACATGAACTATTTTTGATGACGACATAAGCCCCTTTACAAAAAAACGGCCCATAAGCTTTACAGCTATGAGCCAGATAATAATTCAAAAAAGTGTATGCTTTATCTAGAAATAAAGCTTAAGTCCGGTATTCGGCATTAATCGTCACATAGTCGTGAGACAAATCAGTTGTCCATACCGTTTCTTCAACACTGCCACGCGCTAAGTCGATACGTATGGTGATCTCTTCTTGATCCATCACTGCCTGACCGCGCTCTTCAGTATATTCGGCACACTTCTCGCCTTGATGAACAATCCTGACATCACCCAAGTATATCTCGACCAAGCTCAAATCAAACGCCTCAATCGAAGCCCGGCCCAAGGCGGCCAGAATACGACCCCAATTCGGATCGCAGGCAAATAAGGCGGTCTTAATCAAAGGAGAATGAGCAATGGTGTAAGCCACTTCAAGTGCTTCTTCAGTACTTTTAGCCTGCTCAACCTGAACCGTTACAAACTTGGTGGCACCTTCGCCATCACGCACGATCAATTGCGCCAGCTCGACCAAGACATCACTTAAGGCGTCTTTAAGGGCTGGAAAATCAGCATGAGACTTATCAATCAAAGGTGCTTTTGACTTGCCTGTCGTAAACAGAATACAAGAATCGTTTGTCGAGGTATCGCCATCGACAGTAATTCGATTAAATGAGGCCTCAGCAAGCTCCTGCAATAATTCATCTAGCAAAGCTTGAGGCACGCTCGCATCACATCCGACATAGGCCAGCATGGTTGCCATGTTTGGCTTAATCATGCCCGCGCCTTTACTGATGCCATTAATACGAACAGTCTCGCCTGCGTAGCTAATTTCAGTCGACACACCCTTGGGTCGAGTATCGGTTGTCATAATACCTTCGGCCGCATCGGCCCAAGCATCACCTTTTAACTGAACTTTAGCCTGAGGAATTGCCGCTACGATCTTCTCTATAGGCAGTTTTTCACCAATAACACCGGTTGAAAAGGGCAACACTTGTTCTCGCGCAACACCAAACTGTTCAGCTATAGCAGCACAACTTTGCAAAGCATCATCCATACCCTGCTTACCCGTGCCTGCATTGGCATTACCGGTATTCACCACTAAATAGGCATTTGAAGCCTGAGCAAAGCTACCTGTCGCCAAGTGCGCTTTACAGAGCTGAACCGGTGCAGCGCAAAAAGCATTCTTTGTAAAAACGCCTGAACAGGTGCTCCCCTGAGCCAGCTCGATCAAAACCAGGTCTTTACGACCCTCTGTTTTGATACCAGCCTCAACAACACCGATACGCGCACCGTCTATGTCAAAAAAGGCAGGTAAATCACCCTTACCAACAGCCATAATTCCTTCCAATTAAAATATTTACTAACAGTAAGGCTATGAAACCTTACCGTGGCACTGCTTATACTTCTTGCCCGAGCCACATGGGCAAGGCTCATTACGCCCTACTTTACGGCCTTCTCGCGTCACAGGGGCCTGCTTTTCTTCAGCCGCCGGAGCCGAGCCACCTTCACTACCGGCTGCATTGGCATCTGCATGT
>NZ_LWGE01000227.1:0-2202 GCF_001635315.1 Oleiphilus sp. HI0123 | reverse complement strand
GAAATCCCATAATTTCATTAACGAGATTAATAAACTGCTGGCCTTTACCTGTGTCTGGGTTGAGTCCTAATTCGATGATCTGTGACTGCCAAGTCAAGCTGTGGTCACGTCGATTAACGTTCTTAATAAAAAACTCAAGTTGTGTTTCGGCGATACCTAAGGCTTTACCAACATCCCTGACGGCGCTTTTAAAGCGATAAGTGATGACGCTTGCAGCTAAGGCTGCTCGTTCTCGGCCGTATTTCTGATAAATATACTGAATGACTTCTTCACGGCGTTCGTGTTCGAAATCGACGTCGATATCAGGCGGCTCATTGCGCTCCTTACTGATAAAGCGCTCAAACAATACAGATATCTGGCGAGGGTCGACAGAGGTGATTTCCAGGCAATAACACACTACCGAGTTGGCTGCAGAGCCTCTTCCTTGATAAAGAATTCCTCTTTGTTTGGCGAACATTACAATGTCGTGGATCGTTAGGAAGAAGTAGGCATAGTCCAGCTCTGCAATTAGATTCAGCTCTTTGTCTATGGTTGACTGAATATGATCAGGAATACCTTGAGGGAAACGAAACCTCACGCCTTGTGTGACTAAAGTACGCAGGTAAGAGATGGGTGTTTCATTGTTCGGGACTAGCTCGCTAGGGTATTCGTAACGAAGTTCATTAAGCTTGAATTGGCATTGTTGGGCGATAACAAGAGTTTCGTGTAAATACTCCTCGCGAAACAGTTTGCTTATTTTCTGTCTGGACCTTAAACAACGCTCGGTATTGTTAAGTAGCTGCTTGCCAGACTGAGCAATGGTACGGCCTTTTCTGATGGCTGTCAGAGCGTGCTGTAGCGGTAGGCGTGTTGCGGTATGCATTAATACACCACCGCAGGCGGTGATGGCTAAGTCCCAACTTTCGGCCAAACGCTGGCAGTGCTGGATATATTGTTTATCGTTGTATTTCAGGTGGCGCTGTAAGCCAAGCCAAAGTCTGTTGGCGTGATGCTTCTTCAGCCATTTGGCTTGGGAATGGTCATGCGCCTTACCGCTGGGTAACCAGATAAGCAGGCAATGCTGAATGCTCATGATATCCCAGTCTGTTAATTGGTATTCACCTTTCTTGGCTCGACGTCTAGCATTCGTAATTAAGCGACATAGCTCGGCATAAGCTTGTCGATGGGGGCAGAGTAGTATCAATTCTAGATGTTTGCCGAGGCGGAAGAGGCTGCCGACAATCAGCTTTATTGGTAGCTGATGCTCTTTTATCGCCGTATGTGCTTTGACTACACCGGCGACTGAACATTCATCGGTAATAGCGAGTGCTTGATAGCCTAAAAATGAAGCCTGGATAGCCAGTTCTTCAGCATGAGACGCGCCTTCCAAAAAAGAGAAGTTACTCTGGCAGAAAAGCTCGGCATAGTGAGGCTGCATTAGGCAAATACTCCATGTAAATACCAACGTTGTTCAGGTGTTCTGAATACCCATAGCCAAGCGCCGCTATGTGCACGCGCAATAAAGTAGTCACGAATAACGTTTTGCTCATCCCACCAGCCTGTCGCGATACGTTCAGGCCCCTCAATAAGCGTGACGCGTTCTCTTAATACTTTTGGTTTGGGGAATAAAAGGCTGGGACGAAGCTTTGCTTTGTCGATTGTCAGGTGGTTCGCCATGCCTTTTTTTATAGGCCGGTTTTGATAGTTACGTAAACAGGTGCTTAGCTCAGGCCGTGGGTCATCTACTAAATCAATATTCTTAATTGAATCAGGGCCCAGTTTTGCCTGAAGTGTTGAGATGAGCTCTAAAGAAGAGCCATTACGCTGTCCGCCCTCAAAAAAATCCATGCTTTCTTCGTGCTTGGCTTTTGTTTTATGTGCCGAGATAGTGATGCCAATAACTGGCGAAGGGACTTTAACCGACTCAAAACGTAAGCTGAATAAATCCAGCCATACCTTTGCCAGATAATCACCTTTTGCTGAGCTGGCAAAAACTTCTTGAAAGCCTTTATCTCGTAAATGAAGTTGTAGTTTTAACTCATAGGCATAAAGATTTTGGATTCGTAAAAACTCTTCCAGTGCATTGAGTAAGCGCAGTAAGGGCTTTTCAAGAAGCTGAAGATTAGAGAGTTCAAATAGTAATTCCAAATAACGTGAAAACTGCATGGGAGGATGATAGAAATGGACGGCTTGTGGCAGAGTGCCGGTGAGTTGTCCGACATA
>NZ_LWGE01000226.1:0-1750 GCF_001635315.1 Oleiphilus sp. HI0123 | reverse complement strand
CCGGGATTCTAGCTTACGTCGCGACAAGCTTCCAGCTTGGACAAGGTTCTTTGGTTTTATCTATCGCCGCAGTAGTTGGCGGCTATATGGCAATGAATATAGGTGCCAATGATGTGGCCAATAACGTTGGCCCAGCGGTTGGCTCAAAAGCGCTCACACTAACCTGGGCGATAATAATAGCTGCAATCTTTGAGGCCGGTGGTGCCTTGTTAGCTGGCGGTGAAGTCGTCAGTACCATTAAGAAGGGTATTATCAACCCCGAAAATATTACTGATTCCACTACTTTTATCTGGTTAATGCTTTCAGCCTTATTTGCTGGTGCTGTTTGGTTGAATGCAGCTACTTACCTCGGTGCGCCCGTTTCAACAACTCATTCAATCGTTGGTGGCGTGCTTGGCGCAGGTATTGCTGCTGGCGGATTGGCCATTGCAAACTGGAATAAAATGGGGATGATTGCTGCGAGTTGGGTTATCTCACCTGTGCTAGGGGGCGTTATTGCAGCCTCGCTTCTCCTATTCATTAAAAAGAAGATTATTTATCAGGATGACATGCTTCAATCGGCAAGACGCTTTGTTCCTTGGTTGATCGCGTTGATGGCGTGGGCGTTTAGTACTTATTTAGCGCTTAAAGGTTTGAAAAAAATATGGAAAATTGACTTCCAAATGGCCGCCATGATTGGTCTTGCTGTCGCCGCATGTTTTTTTGTTGTAATAAAACCTTTAGTTTCAAAGTCATCCAAAAAGCAAGAGAATAATAAGGAAGGCGTCAACAATCTCTTCACTATACCTCTGATTTTTGCTGCGGCATTATTAAGTTTTGCGCATGGAGCAAATGATGTTGCAAATGCCGTAGGACCGCTTGCTGCTATCACCGATTCGATTACCAGCGATGGTATTTCTAAAAAAGCGGCTATTCCTCTATGGGTGATGATGATTGGTGCCATTGGTATAGCAATTGGTTTGCTATTGTATGGGCCTAAGCTAATTCGTACCGTGGGCACAGAAATTACAGAGCTTGATAAGTCTAGAGCTTTTTGTGTTGCAATGGCTGCAGCCATTACTGTTATTATTGCCTCTCAGCTTGGTCTGCCTGTTAGTTCAACCCATATTGCGGTTGGTGGGATCTTCGGTGTTGGCTTCCTTAGGGAGTATCTAAAAACTAGTTATGCAAGTCAATTGCATACCATGCTTAGTCACCATGAGGGTGAAGAAAAGCGCCGGCTATCCGAGTTTCTTGATGATTTTAAAAGCGCATCTGTCGAAGAGATGGAAAAAATGCTGCAGACTGCAAAACAAGAGAAAAAAGCGCTTGGCTTTAATAAGGTCGAGCGCAAGCGTTTAAAGAAAATATATAAAGAAAAGCTTGTAAAGCGGTCCGCATTCAAGAAAATTATTGCTGCGTGGCTTATCACCGTTCCTGCTTCTGCAGCCCTTGCTGCTACGGTGTTTACTCTGATTTCAGGCTTTAGCATTTAAGATTAAGGCCGCTTCGCTTGACTAGGTTTCTTTACTTGAACCTAGTTAAGCGCTAGCCTTCAAGTTATCACAGTAAAGGAGCTGATTATGCCTAAAGAAAAAGTTGCCCACCTGATTACCGATTTGCATGAACGATTTGGTGACGAGTTAGTTAGCCCTCAGCAGCAGTCTTTGCTAGAGCAAGTTAAGACACATGCTCATGAGATGGATGAGGCTGAGCCCGCCGACCCAAACTTTTTAGAGCTTGTTGAAACCCTTGTTGCCGAGGTTGAGGC
>NZ_LWGE01000225.1:0-1664 GCF_001635315.1 Oleiphilus sp. HI0123 | reverse complement strand
TACAACAAGGGGTCATGCATGAAGGTGAAGTAAGTACCACCGTTGGCCTGCAAGGCATTACTTCTTTGGCTGAAACCATCGCCGTTGCGCAATTGATTCAGTTAGCTAAAGCAACGGGAGTGCATCTCCACCTTTCTCAATTGTCGGCGGCTGAATCTGTTTCTCAGCTTGAGCAAGCAAAAGCTGCAGGTGTAAATATTACGGCAGATGTTGCGATTCAGAATCTACTCTACACCGATGAGTGTATTGAGGATTTTAATAGTGTTTATTATTGCTTACCGCCGTTAAGAGAAGAGCGGGATCGTTTAGCACTTGTTGATGGTGTAAACCGTGGTGTGATTGATGCGATCACCAGCGCTCATCGTCCACATGAGGCTGCAGCGAAACAAGCGCCTTTTGCTGAAACTGAAGCGGGAATGAGTAATATAGAATTTCTTTTGCCCTTTGCCATGCGTTTAGAGGACAGCGGAGAAATAAGTCTGCCCAGATTTATTGAAGCGATGACTCGAGGGTCTAGCAAGGTTTTACGCAGGAACTGTCCGAAAATAGAAGTAGGAGCCGTGGCTGACTTATGTGTTTTTTCTCCTGAAGGTGAACGTCAGTTGAGTGCTGACAAAATCATTTCTCATGGAAAAAACACACCTTTAATAGGAAAAAGTTTGAAGGGGCAAGTACTCACAACTATTCTAGATGGTAGGATTTCTTTCGAGTTAGATTGATTGCACCTTACACATAGGATTGGAGAATAAGGTATGGGTATTATCGGATTCCTTGGCTTTGTTTGTGTTTTATGGGGGCTTTACGTATTAGCAAAAAATACTAATGAAAGCCTTGAACAGCAGAAACAAATGCTGATAGAGCTGAAGCAACTAAAGCTATTAGCTGAGCGCGTGAGTGAGAGAGAGCCTAGTCCGCCGAAAATATACCAGGTAGAAGATACGCGTCAGCCTAAAGATAATGGTGAGGATAAAGCAGAAACGGAATGTGAAGTTAGCCTTAGTAAGCAGCTGATTGATATTAATCAGGATGACATTGTCGTTTTGCAAACATTACCGGGTGTGGGTAAGGTTCTGGCGCAAAAGATTATTGATGGCCGGCCCTATGAATCTATGGATGCTTTATTGAAGGTACAGGGGATTAGTCAGGATTTATTAGCGAAGCTACAGGTTTCGATAAAACTTTAGTAGAAATAAAAAAGAGGCCTTGAAAGCCTCTTTTTTGAATTTGGCTCAGGCCAGCTAGCCGTTCACTGCATCTTTCAGTGACTTGCCAGGCTTGAAGCCAACAGACTTGCTTGCAGCAATCTGGATTGTTGCACCAGTTTGAGGGTTTTTACCAGTACGAGCACTTCGCTCTCTGACTGAAAATGTGCCGAAACCGATCAGGCTTACGGTATCATTTTTGTTCATTGCATTGGTGATTTCATCGGTCAGAATATTCAGGACTTCACCGGCTTTTTCTTTGGTTAGGTCCGCTTTTTCAGCAATGGCAGCAGCAAGTTCAGGTTTTTTCATGAATTTTACCTTAATTGAGATTGTTGTCTTAGGTACACGCCAGACAGGGTCTGCAGTCCAGAGGACTTTGTACACCCTAAAGATAGTCCAGATCGCTTTGCTTGCAATGGGTAAAAGTAAAAAAAGCAAAATTTGTTAAAAAATGAAATA
>NZ_LWGE01000224.1:0-1969 GCF_001635315.1 Oleiphilus sp. HI0123 | reverse complement strand
AGAGTAAATTATGAAACACCTGGGCTTTGCTTCCATTCCTGCCGTACAGCAATATTTACAATATGCTCAGAGCAAACAAATCGATACTCATCAAGTCATTCTCGACTCAGGGATCGACCCGAATGTTCTGGCCAGTGCAAATGGGCGTATTATTGGAACCCAGTTCCAATCTCTTATTAAACATCTTATCGAACGCGCTAATGACCCCTTGCTCGGGCTTCATACCAGCCAATTTGTTCAGCCAGGCTCCTATAGTGTGCTTGGCTATATCACTATGAGTTGCGCCACCATCGGTGAAGCCATGGATAAAATACAGCCCTATGAAAGACTTGTCGGGGATATGGGAACAACCAGCTTTAAAGATTTAGGGAACAGCATCTTGCAGTGCTGGCACTGTATTTACGACGACCCGATTGTCAGGCCTCATATGATCGATAACGTGTTGGCTTCGTGGACAAACTTTGCACGCTGGTTAGCAAACCAAAATGCCTCTGCTGAAAAGATACTAATCGGGCGCCCCGCTCCTTCTGCAAAGCTCCAAGAAGAATATACCCGCTTCTTCAATGCACCCGTTGAGTTTGAGGCTCAGCACAACGGTATTGTGCTAAATAAAGACCTACTGTCTATTTCACTTCGCCAACCCGATAACCTGCTACTCAAAACTCTTGAATCTCATGCTAGTGAGCAAATGACTCACCTTAGCCTGGCTAGTGAGAACTTTGCTGATAAAGTCAAAGCACTCATTCGACACCAATTGAATCTAGGCAGCGCAAGAAAAGAACTCATTGCGAATGAACTAAACATGACCGAACGAACACTGCAGAGAAAACTCGTCGCTGAAGACAGTTCTTATCAAACGCTGTTAAATGAAGTCAGACTAGACTTAGCGACCGAACTTCTGAAAAGCTCCGAAATAGGAATTCAAGATATTGCTTATAACCTGGGCTTTTCTGACGGGCGCTCATTTCATCGCAGCTTTAAAAGTTGGACCGGTATGACACCAGGGCAGTACCGAACAGAAAGTTCGCAATTGAAAAGCCTATAAAACCGACAGCTTGGCGAGTATTAGTCGGTACTCACCAGGCCAGCCTTGGCAACCACGACATTATCCTGGGTTTCAGGAACACTTACTCGTTTGGAAGGTTTCTGACGCTTCATTTCATAAAGCCGCTCATCGGCTATTTTAAGCATCATTTTAGAGTCGACTCGATCCATTGATTCTGTCGAAATCACGCCATAACTAATCACAACAGGAATTACCTTATCCTCGACTCTGAGAGGCGTATTCAAGAGATGCTCGCGAATACGCCCTGCAATAATATCAGCGCCTTCTTGGCGCTGATGAGGCAGCAACACGACAAACTCATCACCAGCAAAGCGGAATGCCAAATCACTCTTTCGTGTTAACTCATTCAGATGATGTGCAACATGCTTGAGATAACTATCACCACAGTCATGACCGCAGGTATCGTTGACTATCTTGAAATCATCACAATCGATAAACATGACCGCCAAATCTTCTTTCTGGCGCGCATGACGACTTAACTCTTGATCAAGCGTTTCCTCTAACTCTCTACGATTACGTAATAAAGTAAGCGGATCTCGCGTTGCCAAAAAGCTAATCCTTTCTCTTGCCCATACACCCGCTAGCGAGAAAGAGACTTTTACAGACAACTGCTTCAGAAAGAAGCTATCTTTGCTCGGGCTATAGCGCTCGGCGGAGTTTGAACCCAGCATCAAAGCCCCTACAACCTTGCTATCAATCACAATAGGCAATACAGCCAGCGAACGAACACCGTGAGGCTCGGCATTGCGTTTCACTTCAATAGGCATGAGCGAGTGATAGCGCTTGATGTCACGACTAACCAAAATTGGCTCTCGGACACTCTGAGTCGCTCCTAGAAAATCCACCATACTCACTGTGCGCAGAATGACAGGCGCTTCTTTATCAGCTTTACGCTCAGCTTCG
>NZ_LWGE01000223.1:0-2456 GCF_001635315.1 Oleiphilus sp. HI0123 | reverse complement strand
TTTTTCTTGCGAAAGTCCCTGGTCGATGAGCAGGATAATCTCGAATCGAAGTTTGTTTTCACCAGAGCAAAAATAGTATGCGTGCTCGGCCAAATCTATGGCGGGTAGACCTTTGTTCTTGTATACAAGAGTTGAACAGCGGGCAAAATTTGTGTTGATATCGGAATAGGCGTTTAACGTACCAATATCTTTGGCCAGTTGATACACATACTCGACGCGCTTACGGGCTTTTCTGCTTATATCTGGTAGTGAATCAATTGCGACTTGTTGAGGTAGTCCTCGTTGGAATAATTGTAAAATTGTTAGATGTTCGCTGGTAATTATGGCGCAGGAAAGGTGGGTCTGTTTATTGCCGACTTCGCTAGGGCTTTGTTGGGCGTTTGTGGTAGTGGTGAAGAAGCAAATAAACGTCACTATCAAGAAAAAAACTTGTTTCAATTGGAAGAGCTCACTGATGATTTAAGGTTATTAATTGCACAAATTCCACATGCTTTAGTACCTTATTATAGCGCTTAAAACTCAATATGGATGGTTTCTGGAACACACTGTTGTTGAAATAATCTATTGCCAGGATTTCCGTTGCACTTAAAACTAGAATAGAATTCACGTTTTTCCTATTCAGGCTTTAGTTTCAGTCTGTCTATTTGTTGGTTTTAGTTTGTCTTGGCTGCTTGAGGCAAAGAGTCTATATCAAAAGGTATTAGTATGAGTTTTAAGGGTACTAGCGATTATGTAGCGACCGGTGATTTACAGATGGCTGTAAATGCTGCGATTCAATTAGAAAAGCCTCTTCTTATTAAGGGTGAGCCAGGTACTGGTAAAACTATGCTGGCTGAGCAGTTAGCAGAATCACTTGGCACGCGTTTAATTCAGTGGCACATCAAGTCGACAACAAAGGCTCAGCAGGGCTTGTACGAATATGATGCTGTGTCACGTCTAAGAGATTCCCAGTTAGGAAATGACCGTGTTCACGATATATCTAACTACATAGTGAAAGGGAAGTTGTGGGAAGCCTTCGAAGCAGAAGAGCGTGTTGTGCTATTGATTGATGAAATTGATAAAGCCGATATCGAGTTTCCAAACGATTTGCTTCTTGAAATCGATAAAATGGAATTTTTTGTTTACGAGACACAAGAACGTGTTGTGGCGAAAAATCGACCAATTGTATTGATTACCAGTAACAACGAAAAAGAACTACCGGACGCATTCCTAAGACGCTGCTTTTTCCATTACATCAACTTCCCAGACCACGAAACAATGGAGAAAATTGTGGAGGTTCACTACCCCGGCTTGAAGCAGAGCTTGGTTAAAGAGGCGCTCGATGTGTTTTTTGATGTGCGTAAAGTTCCTGGCTTGAAGAAAAAGCCTTCAACAAGCGAATTGATCGATTGGCTTAAACTATTGATGGCTGACGAAGTATCCGAACAAATTCTACAAGAGCGAGACCCCTCTAAAGCAATACCACCCTTGTATGGTGCATTGATTAAGAATGAACAGGATGTCCACTTGCTGCAGCGCTTGGCATTTATGGCAAGGCGCAAGGGTTAGCCTAAAAGTATTTTTTACTCGCAATCGGTTTGTATTAGTAGAAAAGAGGTATCTCGATGTTAATAGAGTTTTTTCAGGAAGTGCGCCGTTCTAAGGTTCCAGCAACGCTTAAGGAGTTCTTAGACTTAATGGAGGCGCTTGAGAAAAATATAGTCTTTGCTGATATCGATGAGTTTTACTATTTAAGCCGCTTGTGCCTTGTAAAAGATGAGAAAAACTTCGACAAATTTGATCGCGCCTATGGCAAATATTTTGAGGGAATCGAAGCGCTTGATGATCTCTTCGAAGAAATGATTCCAGAAGATTGGCTCAAGGCAGAGTTTGAGAAGAACTTAACTCAGGAAGAAAAGGATAAAATCGAAGCCATGGGCGGCCTCGAAGAGCTAATGGAAGCGTTTAAAGAGCGGATCGAGCAGCAAAAGAAAAAGCACCAAGGCGGGAACCGGATGATTGGTACCGGTGGTACATCACCTTTTGGTGCGAATGGCTATAACCCTGAAGGTTTTCGAATTGGACAGAAAAACGGTCGAAATGGTCGTGCTGTTAAAGTTTGGGAGAAGCGTGGCTACAAAGACCTTGATGGCGATGTAACGCTTGGGATTCGAAATATCAAACTTGCGCTGCGTCGTTTGCGTAAGTTCGCTCGTCAGGGGGCAGCTGATGAGTTGGACTTGGATGATACAATAAGGTCTACCGCGCGTAATGCCGGTTACCTTGACCTTAAGCTTGTGCCTGAGCGCCACAATACTGTGAAGGTGCTGATCTTCTTTGATATTGGTGGTTCAATGGACCCTCATGTAAAAGTTTGCGAAGAGTTGTTTTCTGCGGCGCGTGTTGAATTCAAGCATATGGAGTATTTCTACTTTCATAACTTTATTTACGAAAGTGTATGGAAGAACAATATTCGT
>NZ_LWGE01000222.1:0-7114 GCF_001635315.1 Oleiphilus sp. HI0123 | reverse complement strand
TATCAATGATCTAGGCATGATACTAATGGTTAAAGATATTGAGCTCTGCCTATTTACGACACAAGGCGAACGCCCTTATTTGCAGATTGACATGCATGATGATGATGAACAGCTTTGCAATCGCTTTACCTGTGAAGGCTGCCGCGGTGACGGACCTTTCAATCAATTAGCTGAGGATGCTTTGATATATCGATACCCAGTCATTCATCAAGCAAAACAGTATGGTGTGATCAAATTACCTCAATCGAAAGACAAACCCCTTCTCTTATGGCAACAAAAATTGGTCCAATCTAGCGCTGACCAACTAGCCATCGCTTTATCTTTACAGGAGACCAAAGAGCAAGAACACCGCTTGGCGATGCTTAGTGAGCGTACAGTAATGGCCCGAGAGCTTCACGACTCTCTAGCTCAATCGCTCTCTTACCTGAAGATTCAAGTAACACGCTTACAAAAGTCACACGATAAGAAAAAGTATGAGATGCAACAGCCAATTATTGATGAGCTGAGTGAGGGCCTTTCATCAGCTTACCGTCACTTACGTGAACTACTCACCACCTTCCGCTTAAAAATCGATGATAAAGGTTTACATGGCGCAATTGAGCAAACCATTAAGCAATTGAGAGCGCGAACCGAGATGCACATTAACCTGAAGAATTCACTGAAGAATATTCCTTTGAGTCCTTCTGAGGAAATTCACGTGCTACAAATTCTTCGTGAGGCCAGCCAGAATGCTGTCAACCACTCCAAGGGTACACGCCTGGATATTAGCTTACTTCAGCAAACTGACAAAACCATCCAACTGGAAATTAAAGACGATGGAGTAGGGCTGTCCAGCAACCCAGAAAAGTTAAATCATTATGGCCTGGCCATCATTCAAGAACGCAGTCGGCACTTGAACGGTGAGCTAGTTGTTAAGAGCTCTCAAGAGGGTATCCAAGGTACTCAAATCCAGCTTCGTTTCTCACCCAGTTACCTCAGAGAAAGTGATGAAAGTAAAGTTATCATACGCTCGTAACACGCAAATCACATTTCTCCCATTTGAGCGGTGACCTTACTTGGCATCGTTCTGCACACCAACTAACATAGAACGCTTCACTCTAATCGCTTAAAAGACCAATAATAACGATGACAAGCCATTACGAAAAAAGCGTTGAAGAGCTTCAGCTCGAATATGCAAACAAGCGTCGCTTCCCCTTCATAAAGTTTTCTCAGTCACTTGAAAGTGAGTTCAGGGAATATCGACACCAACGCTTACTAGAACGAATTCCTGCAATTGGAGTTGCCGCATTATTCATTTTTTTCTTATTTGCTTTACTAGATATCTACACGCTCCCCGAGTCTGTCTACGTCGTCACAACCTGTATTCGTCTGTTTATAGTTTGCCCTCTCATCGCTATAACAATGATCGCCGCCCGAATGAATTGGTCGATACGCGCGTATTCAAGTCTGTATATGAGTGCCTACATAGTCTCTGGCTTAAGTATCGTTGCTATTATGTACACTACACGAATTAATGATGCGCAAATGCCTTACGACGGTGTGTTGCTGCTCTTGGTTTTTGGCTATTTCCTAATGGGCTCGCCGTATACTTTGGCCACATTAGGTGGAGTGATCGTATCGCTGGGCTATTTTACCCTTGAGCTCAATCTGAACTCTCCCAGCCATATTATCAGCTCAAATGCTGCGTTTATTATTACACTCAATTTTATGGGGGCGATTGGCAGCTACATGCAAGAACGATCACGGCGTAGCCTCTTTCTCAATAAGAAGCTGGTTGAACTTGCAAAGTCTAGAGACCAGCAAGAAATATCCTCACGTACGAGGCTGTTAGCCACCGCCAGTCATGACTTGAGACAGCCTCTACACGCTATGAACTTACTTATTGAGACCTTAGAAAACCAGCTTCCCAAGGGAGATTCTTTAGCCTTAACACAAAAACTTAAGCTCGCCATTAATCAACTAAGCCAGTTACTTAGCTCTTTACTCAATATCTCAAGGTTAAATGCCGGCATTGTTGAAGCAAAGAATACAAACTTTGATCTTTCAAGTTTGATCGGCTCACTAATTCCCGAGCAAAACATTCGTGCGGAAGAGCTTGGTATGACGATTCGCACCGAAGGCCCCTCACCTTGTATTGTAAAAAGTGACCCAATCTTAGTCGAGAGAATATTTCGAAACCTTTGCGAAAATGCATTTAAGCATGCCGATGCAACCGGAGTAAAAGTCAATTGGTACAAAGAAGGCAAAACTATCTTCTTGGAAGTGGAAGACAATGGCAAAGGAATTCCTGAAGAAGAAATGGAAAGTATCTTCGACGAGTTTCATCAAACGGATCAATCTGACAAGCAAGGTATGGGCTTAGGGCTTGCGATTGTCAAACAGCTAAGTGAGCTATTAGAAGTCAAATACGGCGTCAGAGCAGGAAAACATAAGGGCGCATGCTTTTGGCTAGAGCTGGCGCAAGCCTATTCTCTCGAGAAACCGATTAACAATGCACCAGCACAAGTGCCACGCCCCAGCCCTGATAAGCGCATTCTCCTAATCGATGACGACCAAAGTGTCCTGGATTCATGCCAAATACTGTTAGCCAATTGGGGCTACTCCGTCGCCGCAGTTAAGAACCCTTACGATGCGTTAAGCTGCAGCGAGTCAGAAATTTTCGACCTTATTATCTGCGACTATCGCTTTCCTGCTTATCCACAAAATGGCATTGAACTGATACTAGAGATGAGAAAAAGAGCAGCGACCGCCACGCCCGCAATTTTAATCACAGCCGACACTCAGCAAGAAGTCAGCGAAGAAGTCAGTCAGAGTTTTGTTGAACAGGATCTAAATATTACCGGAATCGCCTTTAAACCATTAGCTCCCGCCAAATTAAAGCTAATGATTCAGCACTACTTACAGGCAAAGAATTAGCCTATTTGAGGCTAATTTTTAAGCCGCTACAATGAATGGCCGCTAAGCAATTATTCTAACAAGCCCAAATCAACTGCTACCCGAGCACATTCAGTGCGGTTATGTACGTTTAGCTCGCTAAATAAGGTCTTCATATGGCTCTTGATCGTATGCTCGGTCAAATGCAGGCGCTGGCAGATTTTCTTGTTTGGTAAGCCTTCACACACTAACTGTAAAACTTCCTTTTGCCGAGGTGTTAACTCTGGTAATTCAGCAACTTGTTGTGACTGATAAAAGTCTGGCAGGCAATTCTCGCCTTCCATGACTTTTTTTATCTGATTAAGGATCACTTCACTGCTGCTGGCTTTACTAATAAAACCACTAGCCCCAGCCTTAAGGGCTCGCTGAACATCCCTGAGTTCCTCGGAAGCTGACAAAATAATTGCCGGGATGAATATTTTCTGCTCAGACAGGTATCGAAGAATAGACAGCCCCCCCTCATCAGGTAAGCATAAGTCGAGCAATATCAGGTCATAACCCTGATTTTGTCCAAGGTGATTTTGAGCCTCTATCACGCCATGAGCACATTCGATCACAACCTCTTCGCTCAAACGCTTAAGCACAAATGAAAGCCCTTCCAGGTAGACTGGATGGTCCTCTATCACTAATAATTTCAGTTCACCACTCATCGGCGAAAAGCAAGAAGCTTGCATAACAGTATGATTACCAGGCTGATGTTATATTTGTTTTTTAGCATGCATATTATGCTGATATTAACACCTGCTTAGCAAGCCAATTATTGGCCATTTATTAACCAGTAAACATAAAAAACCGCGCTAGTTGCGCGGTTTTTTATTTTAAGCCATAACTTACAACTTATGGATTGTCGTTATGGATTATAGTGCTCGCAGCTCTTACGTAGGTAGAACCACCAGTTAAGAACGATACATACGGCGTAGAACGTTGCGAAGCCATATAGCGCGTACTCAGGAGTCGTCGCCTTGATTTGCTCACCCAATACTTTAGGCATAATGAATGCACCGTATGCTGCCACCGCTGCAGTCCAACCCAATACCGGACCTGCTTGCTCTTTATTGAATACCTGAGAGATGGTACGGAAAGTAGAACCGTTACCAATACCTGTTGCAGCAAACAAGACTAAGAACAATACAAAGAATGGTACGAAGAATTCTTCAGGTGTTGCTGACTGGTAAGCGGCTTTCATGAAGTAAGCCACACCAATTGCACATGCCACCATAATTACCGCACAAATCTGAGTAACTAAAGCACCACCTACTTTATCAGAGATCCAACCACCAACTGGGCGAATCAAAGCACCGATGAAAGGCCCCATCCAGGCGTACATTAAAGCACTTGGCCCATTAGGGTTAGCCGTGTTGTGTGTCATCACACCATCAACCATCACGTGCTGGAAACCAAATACAACTTTAATCGTTAGCGGGAAAGATGCTGCAAAACCAATGAATGAACCAAAAGTCATTGTATAAATAACTGTCATTGCCCAAGTATGCTTGTTATCAAAGATTTTGTACTGACGCGTTAAGCTCTCACCGATCTGACCTGGAATCGCTTTCAAAGCAAATACTGTCGCTGCGATAACAATAGGTAATACGATCCACTTACTTACACCAAAACCTGAACCACCCACTTTCTCAGGAAGCATCAACCATAGGCCGAAGATTGCACAAGCAAAGCCAACCAGCAACATCATTGAAATTAAGCCGAAAGAACCAACAGGGCCAGGAATACTTGGCGAAATGTGGTCTTCACGCAAGTTATTCATACCGAACCAGCCAGCAAGTGCGAGAGGAATCAGGAAGAGCAACCACACGAAGCCTGCATTTTGAATCCATGCTTCAGTACCTGCAGGAATCTTACCGATCAAGGTACCTGAAGTATTAACTAGCGTCATTGACTCGCCGCCTAGTGCGCCGAACATGCCAACAGTCATCGCCAATGGAACCAGAATCTGCATCGTAGTAACACCAAAGTTACCCAGACCCGCATTCAAACCTAGCGCCAAGCCCTGCTGCTTCTTAGGAAAGAAGAAACTGATGTTTGACATTGAAGATGAGAAGTTACCACCACCAAAGCCAGATAGAAGCGCTAGTGCCTGGAAAACCCAGAAAGGTGTTTCAGGGTTAGACAGCGCGATACCTGTACCGGCTGCAGGTAGCATGAGTAATGCTGTGGTAAAGAAGATTGTATTTCGGCCACCCGCCAAACGGATAAAGAAGGTGCTGGGTATTCGTAGCGTTGCACCCGTCAAACCGGCAATCGCCATTAAAGTAAATAGTTGTGATTTTTCATAGGGGAAGCCCAAGTTCAACATTTGAACCGTGATGATGCCCCAATACAACCAAACCGCGAAGCCGCAAAGCAAACTCGGGATAGAAATCCACAAATTTCGGTTGGCTATTTTCTTACCGGTGGATTCCCAGAACTGCTCGTCCTCCGGATCCCATTTTTGAATATCCGACATAGAATTTCTCCCAATGTTATAAATAATGCTAAGTCACGTTCATCATGCGCAAGCCTATAAACAAGAACAATCGACTCAAGGGAGTAGGCATTTCTTCACCCTTTACTTACCCCCCAATACCTACTACTGGGTAGTACCCTTGCCAGCACCTGCATTGTCGCTACGCTGCGTAAAACAAGGGGTACAACACATGCGACCAGAAGTAGGTACATTTCGGTGCCTACTCTCTCTAAGCCTCCACGAGTAAAGCCTGTCGAACATGATTCACGTCAATTTTGAGAACCAGGGTTCTTGCCAAATGGCGCGTTCTAAGACAGAGTTGCGACTAGATAAGATTCTTAAACCAGAAACTAAGCGCCGCATAAAGGTTGAAGCACTCATGAGCCAGATCCCCGCCACCATATTATTAGTTGATGACCACCCTTTATTAAGAAAAGGACTAACCCAGCTGATTGAATTCGAAGATGAGCTAGAAGTCATTGGTGAAGCAAGTGATGGGCATAGCGCCCTAGAGCTTGCTAAAGAGCACGAGCCCGACCTAATCGTGTTAGATCTGAATATGCAAGGTATGGATGGTTTGGAAACACTTAGAGCCATGCGAAATGCCGAGATCACCTCCCGTATCATCATGCTAACCGTAAGCGATAGTGATGAAGACGTTGTTTGCGCTATTACTTATGGTGCCGACGGCTACCTGCTTAAAGATATGGACCCTGAGCAAATACTGGAAAAGCTAAAAGAAGCCGCGCTTGGTAAAATGGTGATCAGTGAGAAGCTAACACATGTTCTGGCCGGAGCAATACGAGGCGGCAACGATAAGAAATCGAACTTATTAGCCAAACTAACCAGCCGGGAACACGAGATCCTGAAACTCATAGCCAAAGGTATGAGCAACAAGCTTATTGCCCGTGAACTCGATATCTCTGACGGAACCGTGAAGGTTCACGTCAAACATGTCCTGAAAAAACTAGGTTTGAATTCTCGAGTTGAAGCCGCAGTATGGATGGTGAATCAGAAGGGCTAAACTTCACTCAGCTTTTAGCTCACTTTTGACCACTCTGGGCATGTCACCAGGTGGTCATTAACCATCCCCACAGCCTGCATAAAGGCATAGCAAATAGTCGGACCGACAAAGGTAAAGCCGCGCTTTTTCAAATCTTTCGACATTGCTTCGGACTCTGGCGTTACAGCCGGTACATCTGCCATCGTCCGCCAGCTGTTAACTATCGGCTTAGCGCCAACAAATGACCAAAGGTACTTTGAAAAGTCACCCTCATTCTTTTCAATCTCGAGAAATTCGCGTGCATTTTTAATAATAGAGTTCACCTTAAGCTTATTTCGAATCACACCTGAATTAAGCAGTAATTCATCTATCTTCGTCTGGTCATATTCTGCAATACGCTTAGGATCGAAATTATCATATGCTTCGTAATAGCTTTTTTCTTTTCGTAAAATCGTAATCCAGCTCAAACCCGCTTGTTGGCCATCAAGGCAAAGTTTGGCAAATAGATCCTGGCTACCCCACCTTGGCTTACCCCAAATTTCATCATGATATTGCTGATATAAAGGGTCATTACCGCACCAGGGGCAACGTTTCTCTTGTGAGCAGTTTTCGGTCATTTTTTAGTTCCTTTTTAGTTCTTTATTGCTCAGCTCGTTTTATAATGTCAGCTTCGCGGTTCAAGGTTCTGTTCTAAAATAGCCACTCTAGAGGGT
>NZ_LWGE01000221.1:0-2428 GCF_001635315.1 Oleiphilus sp. HI0123 | reverse complement strand
CCAAGGCAATTTCAGCCTTCCAACTCTCTGAGTCGACACCACCGTTTAGGTATGTGTAATTAAGTACCCTACTCCACGCTTTTGAAAGAAAAGCTTCTGCACATTCTGGTACATTACGCGCTCTTGCTTGCTGATCAGCTAAAATTGCATTTAAAGCATTATCAACCGCCTTCTTGGCTAGGTCATTGGCTGCTTTTCCCTTTTCAGCATCTTTTGTGCGCTGCTCAACAAGTTGACCACGCTTATCTTCAATCACTATAAATTTAATAAAATCATCTAATAAGCTTTGGAAAATATCTAGATTGTCATCGAAATCGTTTAGCACTTTATCAACGACAGCTTCGATTTTTCCCTTCAGTCTATCTGACTTACTACCGCTTGTTTCGGTCCAGCCAAGTGCAGCAGCAGCTATTTCGTTCAGAAGTTTTCTAGCAGGATGCCCGCCACGATCAAAAAAGCTTCTATCTAGCATCGCTACTTTAAGTATAGGAATTTGAAGCCTTGCAATTAACGCTTTCATAACGGGCTGAAGCTGACGATCATCAAGAATAAAATCGAACAACATTGAAACTAGGGAAATGACATCGGAGTCCACTGAGGAAATTGCCCCTCCCTCAGAAGATTCGCTCGAGCTTGATAACAAACTACGAAAATCAACACGCTGATATCCACCTAATTGATCACCTGAAATCTGGCCAGAGAACCGATTTTGCTGCGCCGATAATTGCTGAATAATATGTGTTTGCGGAATGATATTAGACATACCACCAACACCTGCATCGATTGAACTTGCGGGCTGACCTGAATGAAGAAGAGAGCGCAACTCACCGAAAGCTATACCCTGAGAAAGGTACTGATTTTCACCGAGCGTTGGAACACTTGAAGAATCAAAGCCATTGATATCAGGCGTAGCATTCTCGAGCTGACCATTTGATTTAATCGTATCCGTCTTTGACACATTATTGAGCATTTCAACAGCCTTGCTGCTATTTGTACGCGCTGTTTTGCCAATACCGATCGTTAATGCGGGAAGTACACCTGACTGCCTTAACTGCTGATTGCAATCTTTATATACTGCCGCCATTTTCGACAGTACATAGCGTTCAAATAGTTTAAGCACGATAAGCTTTGCTCGGATGCCAAAATCGAGACAGTCACATGCTTTTGCAAAGGCATCACATAGCTTATGCGGGGACGCGGGAAAGTCTTTAGAAAATACTTCACTCTCATCAAGTATAAAGGAAACCCGAGCACTAAGCTCCTCGAGCACCGTGCCAATACCTTGATTAAGCCTCGACACCATCGCATCGACTGCGACATTAACCTCAAGTTCATCCTTATCAATAAGATCCAATGAATCTATCGAGTCACCAGACGGGCCGCTCACCTGTGGACCACTGGTAAGCGAATTGAAATTAGTCAACAACTGCTTTACAACGGCATTTGCGATATGGCGCTTCTGTAAACGAAGCTCTCTCATCGCATCGAAATACAACGCTTGGTCACCATTAGTGCCCGCTTTGTCGGCCATTTCAAACAGCGCATCATCCGCACCATCAAACAAATGACGTAATAAATCCTGCACTTTAAGTCTAAAATTATCTCTAACGACAATGACTAACTTCGGTAGCGGTTTAGCGGATACTCCTGAAATAGTTTTGCCGCCGTGAATCCCTACTATCTTTGGCTCTGCCATAATTACCCCAACTGCCCACTTGCTAAGAGTCAATTATTTAACATTTATTTGCATTATAGCGAGTCAATATTATGACTACTGTCACATTTTGTTTCCGCTTGAACCAGTTCACAAAAAATGTGAATTATTAAACCCAGCACAACAACTACTCGTCTAACAATATAGTGAACGAGAACAAGCTAAGCCACTTAGCATTATCCGAAATAATCTATATAATGGCGCCGCTAAATAAAAGTAAGCAATACTTTCGACTTTTTTTAATTTTAAGCATCCTTTGTATTCACCAGACCCAGCCTGAACAGCTTGAGCCAAAATATGAACGAATTACTTTCAAAAGCCATCGAAAATAACGTTAACGCTGCAATTTCGGAAGATGTCGGCTCCGGTGATATAACTGCTCAGCTAATTGATGCCGACAAACAGGCTTGCGCGAAAGTAATTACCCGTGAAAGTGCGATTATTTGCGGTACAAAGTGGGTTGACGCCGTCTTTCATGCAATTGATCCAACCCTTGAAATTAAGTGGTTCGTCAATGACAGAGACAACGCTTCACAAAACGAAACTCTCTTTACTGTTAGTGGCTCTGCCCGATCCATTCTAACCGGAGAACGTGCCGCACTTAATTTTCTGCAAACACTTTCTGGCACTGCAACGACAGCTAAACACTACGCAAACCTGGTTGCACACACTCAAGTAAAGCTTCTGGATACTCGTAAGACCCTACCTGGACTG
>NZ_LWGE01000220.1:0-1704 GCF_001635315.1 Oleiphilus sp. HI0123 | reverse complement strand
CGGCACAATAAAGAGCACAAGCTTAGTGCCAGCCAGTGTGCTGAAATAGACCATGGAACTCATTTTGTACGCACCGCTGAAGAGTCTATCGCACTTAATGGCAGTTCTTATCCTTCAGTAATCATCTCTGCCAGCGGTATGGCAAGTGGTGGCAGAGTTTTACACCACTTAAAAAATCTCTTACCGCATCATCAGCACAGTATCGTTTTTATCGGATTTCAGGCACCTGGAACGCGAGGTGATACCCTGGTCAGTGGTGCTGCTGAAGTCAAAATACACGGCCAGTACTACCCTGTGAAAGCGGAGGTTTATCATAGTGGTAGCCTGTCTGCCCACGGCGACTATCAAGAAATTATTGACTGGTTGCGTGCGTCAAAGATCTCCCCCAAGCAAGTGTTCGTTACCCATGGTGAGCGTAGTGCCTCTGACTCAATGCGTATGAAGATAAAAGAGCAGTTGGGTTTGAAAGCTTGTGTACCGGAGCCTGGTCAGGAATTTGAACTGAATTAGTAAATAGTCTCGGTCAATAATTAAGGTTGGATATGGAGCAATTTCAGTTACTAGAGTTTATTTCAGGAATCGGGGTATTTCTATTTGGTATTGATCAACTAGAGAAGGCCTTGAAGGCTTTAAGCAGTCGTTCCTTGAAAGTCATGCTGCGCAAGCATACAACTCATCCTTTAAAGTCGATACTAGGTGGGACGGTCGCAACAGCCATTCTGCAGAGCAGTTCGGTTGTTGGCTTAATGACGCTGGCCTTTGTCGGGGCCGGTATTCTCGATATGCGCAATGCGCTGGGGATCATTCTAGGGTCTAATCTGGGAACAACGTTTACCGGCTGGATCGTTGCAACCTTGGGCTTTAAGCTCAGTTTGTCTGCTTTCTATCTACCGATGCTGGGTCTGGGGTGTTTAGGTTTAGTTAGCTTTGGTGATGATAAAAAGCTCCGTCACATGAGTCGCCTATTAATGGGCTTAGGGCTGTTGCTGATGGGCTTGGTGCTGATGAAAGATAGCATTGAGGCTTTTTCGCAAAGCTTCGATGTCTCTATATTCAAAGAGTATGGAATTTTTGTTTTTTTTCTAGTGGGCGTTATCTTCACGGCCATCATTCAATCCAGCTCCGCGACAATGATGATCACCTTGAGTGCACTTAATGCTCAAATAATTGGATTAGATCAAGCGGCGGCATTAGTGATCGGTGCAGACCTAGGAACCACCGGCACTGTTATGCTCGGTGCCTTAAAAGGAACGCCAATTAAAAGGCAGGTGGCAGCAGCGCACTTCTTTTTCAACCTGATCACCGATTTATTGGCACTCCTATGTTTGCCTTTGCTGTTGAAAATTATCAATGATGTCTACCAAGTCGAAGACCCTTTACTTGGTTTGGTCGCCTTCCACAGTACCTTTAATGTAATTGGTATTTGCCTCTTTATTCCCTTTTTGGGGGCATTTGCACGCATGCTGGAAAGGCTCTTCAAAGAAGATACCAGTGCCATTAATTGCCATATCAAGTCAATTCCAGAAGGTGAAGTGGAAGAATCCCTCTTGGCCCTGGAGTCAGAGTCAATTCATCTATTTAGCCGTGTATTGGTGTTAAATCTGGCCTGTTTTAATATTAATACCCTTAATATTAAACAAAGTAAATTGATTGGCTCAGAGCCGGAGAATGCAGGGTATTTGAATGATACGGATCAGTTTGATG
>NZ_LWGE01000219.1:0-4238 GCF_001635315.1 Oleiphilus sp. HI0123 | reverse complement strand
AGCTATTTTAAGAGAAATAAGACTTCAATTGCTGAGCGCAAACAAAATCTAGCGCCACTGCACTTTTAAGTCGATTATTCATAATCAACTCTCTACATAATTATTTTTCAATTCCAGCTCATTGAAAAAATCGGGCCATACTATATTCAGTATTTGTTTTTTCGCCCATACAATAGCGGCACAACAAGCACGGTTAAAATCGCCGAGCTGATGGATCCAAAAATCAAGGAGACAGCCAGTCCTCCCATCACGGGATCAGGGATGATTACCAGTGTTCCAAAGACAATGGCCAAGGTGGTTAAGGTTATGGGAATAATTCTTAATGCGCCCGCATCTGAGATAGCCTCTTCTGGCGACATGCCTTCGGCTATTCTCTCCCTGATAAAATCAACGATCAGCAAAGAATTCCTAACAGCAACGCCCGCAAGAGCAATAACACCAATCATTGATGGTGCGGTAAAGTCTTGATCGAGCAACCAATGGCCCGGAAATACACCAATCAAACCTAATGGAATAGATACCATGACAAGCAATGGCAAACTAAAGGATTGATAGTAAGCAACTAAGAGAAAGTAGATAGCAAGCAGTGACATCGCCAGCGCAATTCCCAAATCTCTAAACACATCCAGTGTCAGCCTCAATTCACCATCCCAATGAATGACAGTGTCATCCAAAGTAGTGGGTGAATCAGGCACAAAGCCCAGATTTCGCGTCGTAATTTTAGTTTCTCTATCGACTTGTAATACTTCGATTCTCTTTTCCAAATCGAGCACTGCATACACAGGTGCACTATCTACCAGCTCTCCTCCCACATAAGAAACTCGCTCATTATCCTTATGGAAAATAGGTGTCGCTTTCTCATTCGGAACAATATCAATCACCGTCGATAAGGGGATGGATGCCCCTTCTTTATTTTTCACAAAGGTCTGAGCCAGTATCTCCGGCACAATGCGCTGGTTATGAGGCACGACAAGCCTAATCGGTATAGGATTTCTCGCTTCTTGCTCATACAAGTGATTCACGATATCTCCTTGCACAAAAAAGCTTAATGCAGCAGCAACTTGCTGCACATCTAAACCGGCCAGTAAAACCCTGCGTTGATCGATCTTGAAGTTATATTCCTGAATAGGCGTGGAATTGCTCGTCCACACTTCAGCCATATCCCAGGTATCTTTAAACAGCGTCTCTAATTCTTTGGCCGTTGCCTCTCGTTTCTCGTTATCTTGTTCGTATATTTCAGCGAGAACCGTCGCTCTTATCGGTGGCCCAGGAGGGTCTTCTAATAACTGAACCGTAGCCTCAGGGTGATTACCAATGATATCGGCAAGTGCTAAACGCAATTGCTGCACAATCTCTATCGAAGTATCGTCGCGCGTCCATTTATGACTCAGATTAACCCTCATTTCTGCATACTGCGAGCCGACGTTATTTGCACTTCCCTTTATTTGACCATTGAAATCGATAACGGAGGGGCCGCCTACAAAGGTTTGTGTATTCGCCACTTCATCGTGCGAAAGGACAACCCCCGCAACCTCTCTCACCAAGCGATCTGTTTCCTCAAGGGGCGTGTCATCCGGTAATTTAAATGTCACCAAAAAGGTGTTCTTATCATCTTTAGGTAGAAACACTAAATTGACGCCCATAGGCGATAGTTCTCCACCAACGCCCTGCGAGCGAATAAATTGCCAACTTGGTTGCAGTAACGAAGCGAGCAAACAGACCAACACACCCAGATAGAATACTTTTCGCCACTTCCTACTTTGGCTGAGGCGCTTGAACAAACTTCTGTAGTAGGTTTGTAGCCAAATTTCTTTATGTTCTTCGTGGGTGACGGTTAAGAAACGTCGGGCAGCCCACGGCGTAATAATATACGCAACCAATAGAGATGCGATCATCGCTGCAGGTACGTTGAACGCAATAGGATAAAAATATTCACCCGTCATTCCCGTCACAAACAGCAGAGATAAGAATACGGCAACCACCGTAATTGTTGCCAATGTTGTGGGGTTACCAATCTCAGACGCGGCATTAACAATGGCTTTTGAATAAGCCTCTTTAGAACTATTTTTCGGGAGTAACTGGTTATGCCGATGAATATTTTCGATGACAACAATGGCATCATCAACCAACAGTCCCAAGGCGAGTATCAAGGCATACAACGCCATACGATTCAAAGTTGGCCCGGCTAATAGGTCGATTCCAATCACCAGAGCGAAAACGATAGGTATCGTAATGAATACGATAGACGCCGCGCGCCCCCCCAGAAACACCCACAACACGACACTCACGACAGCGATTGCAATAAAGAGGTGCTCAATAAGATAGTTAACAGAATCATCCGCAGTCTGGCCATCATTTCTGGTGGTAACTACTTCAACAGAGTTAGGAATCCATTGTTCTTGCATCGATGCGACGCGTTCCAGAATAGCCTCAGATAAAGGAACTGAGTTAACACCGGCCTGTTTAGCGATACCGATATGAACAGCCGCCATCTCTTCCCCTTTGTACTGTTTATAACGACTATCTGAGGGGCCAAAGTTAAAGCGAGATAAGCTTAAGTTTTTGGTATCTGGCTCGGTGGTAATATGCGCTATACCTTGTAGATGAACGACTTTATCGTCATCACGAAACACCACCAATCGCTTAAGCTCTTCAAGGTCTTCCAGCTTATGACTAATTCGCAAATGCTGGTTGTCTTTGTCGATCACCTTAAAGCCAAGCGAGTGATCAATACTAGCGCCTTGTATGTGCGCTCTAATTTGATTTAAGCCCAAACCTAAAGCTTGTAAACGCGTGGGATCTATCTCAACGCGTACTTCGTTCTCCTGACCACCATGAATTTCACTGAGCCCAACGCCCTCAATACTATGTAGATGCTCGGTCATTCTTTCAGCCATATGTGTGAGCTGATAGCGGTCGTACTTGTCAGAAGCCAAGGTCACAACTATAAAGGGGATATCATCCACATCCATCAGATGAATATGTGGCTCGCCCGCTAAAGGCGGTAACTGAATTTTGTATCGTTCCACCTGGTCATAGAGCCTCACGAATGATTCGGTTTTATCCTCTCCTACTTTGAACTCCACTTGAATCTTGGCAAAGCCTTCTCCTGCCACACCGTAAGTGTGCTTTACCCCCTGCATCGTATTGAGATGATTTTCGAGCGGCGTTAGCAGCAAGTGTTCTACTTCCAAAGGTGACATACCTGGTATGGGAATGGTGACTTCGGCAGCGGGAATCACTATCTGAGGATTCTCTTCACGGGGAATTTCAAACAGCCCCATTAAACCGAACAAGATAACGGCAGGAATAATGGCCAATACAAGCTTTGATTCAACAAAGGTTTTGGCTAGCGTATGGGCAATATTAAAGCTGCTGTTAGAAGCTGCTTTGCCGCCCGAATTTTGGCTCTTATCCATTACTTGGTCTCTGCACTATTTACTGAGGCATCGCTAGGTTTAAAGACCACTGGACTCCCATCTCTTAAGGAAGATGGCGGGTTAGTGATAACGATATCCGATGGCTCGAGGCCTGAGAGAACCACCAAATAACGTTGCCACTTCCGCTCAAAATTGACCGGCGTAAACACTGCTTTACCTTCATTGATTCGGTATACACCAAACACCCCCGCCCGCTTAATGATTGATGAAGAATCAACAAGAATCTGTTTTTCATAAGAGATAATGAAGTCCACCTGCCCTGATAAGCCGGCTTCAAGTTTGTAGGATTCAGGCAAAGCGAGTTTGATCTGAATGGTTTGGGTAATACGATCAACACTATTCACGATATGAGATATAACGGCTTTAACGGGTTCATCGCGCTTGTGAATTTTAATGTCATATTGGTCACCAATATTTAGAGTCTGCCCCCACTCTGCTGGCAACGAAGCCTCAAACTCCAAACCACCAATCGCTTCGAGTTGAAGAAGAGGTTTTCCAATAACAGCCAAATCCCCTTGATTCACCCAGCGCTTAATAACGCGTGCATCAATTGGACTATTGATGCGGTGATAAGGCTCCCGAGCAAGCTGCCTTTCCAGCTCACTCTGCGCTTGATTCAACTGAGTTTCCGCAAGATTGTGTTGCACTTTTGCCTTGCGAAGTTGTTCCACAGTAATCACGCGTTTTTCGCGCAGTTGACGAGCATTATCTACATCATGTGCCATATCCTTTAATCGAATTTTGGCTGATTCGATAGCACTCTCTGCTCGACGAATAGAGGTAAGCAATTCGGTTTCA
>NZ_LWGE01000218.1:0-4165 GCF_001635315.1 Oleiphilus sp. HI0123 | reverse complement strand
TCAATACGCGCCTGCTCAGTTAGTTGGTGCAATTAGCCAATTACAGCAAGTTAGAGATGATACCGAGCTAATCGAACGTAAGAAGTTACGTACTTGGATTGAAAGTGGTCTAAGTGAAATGCCGGGCGGTGCCAAGAATATTGGCCAGCAAGAATCCGAGCTAATCGATGTGACGGATCGCTTTTTCGAAGTCATTGTCGAGAAAATCGGTGTCAGTGGTTTGCTCGAGCGTTGGTTAGAAAAACTTAAACTCACTATTCTTAAGGTAGTTCTTCGAGATAAAACTTTCTTCTCTAATGCTTCGCATCCAGCGCGTCAATTGTTGAATAAACTAGCCAAGCTTTCAGCGAGCGAGAAGTCTGATAAGAAACGACTAGAGAAAGTTTTGGATCGCTATATCGGTAAGGTTGTAAGTGACTTTGACCATGATGATCAAGCGATAGAAAAAGTTGTAAAAGAGCTAGATGATTTATTAGAACGCCAAGCAATCGCGCAAAAACGTAATTCGGATCGCATTGCTCGGGCCTATGAGGGAAAGCAGAAGGTAGCAAGTGCTCGTCATAAAGTTGTAACAGACCTTAATGAACTTTTGCAGGGACAGTCAGTTCCGGTTGTACTGATGGAGCTTCTTGATAAAGCCGGGTGGCGTGAGCATTTGGCCTTAGTCGCTGTTCGCGATGGCGAAACAAGTGAAGGCTATACCGAAGCATTAAATGTTGTAGATGTACTTTTATCGTGGTTGGGTGAAGAGGTTGATGATAGTGACCAATGGGCCGTTGAACTAGAAATGGAGTTGGAAGCGCCTTCTATATTAGAACTAATCACAAAAGAGTTAACAATTGTTGGGCCTGTTGGATATGAGACGGTATTGCAGCGACTGGAAGATTGTTTGTTCCATGATGTTGATCCGCTGCTCGTCAAGATTGATCGATACGAATGGCCTTACGAGAAAACTGAAAAAGAGATTAAAGACCTGCGTCCAGATCAGGGTCAGGACCCACAAGCTTCTCATTGGCATAAGCGCGTAGTGACGATGAAAGTTGGTGAATGGGTTGAAATAAAAGATGATCAAGGGCGTGCCAGATGCTTGCGCCTCGCCTGGTCAGGAAGTGAGTCTTTCCGGTTCGTATTTGTTGATAGCCAAGGCATGAAAGATGAAGATATGCCTTTGGATAAGTTGGTCGAACTGTTTAAAGCTAATAAAGCAAGCTTTGTTGATAACGATGAAGTGCCCTTGGTTGACCAAGGCTTACATCAAATGGTTCAGTCTGTTTACGAAGAACTTGCTAGCCAGTCTAGTTGTGATGTATTGACAGGTTTACTTAATCGTCAGGCATTTGAACGCGGCTTAGAACAAAGTATTTCCGGTGCTGTTACTAATCAAAGTAAAGCGACTTTGATTTATATCGATGTCGATAAGTTCAATTTAACCAATACCAGCTATGGGCATCATGCTGGTGATGCTTTATTGAAGCATGTTGCTCAGACCATTAAAGCACAAGGCCTGGAAGATGCATTTTGCGGGCGTTTGGGTGGTAATGAATTTGGTATGATTTTGGTCAATTGTTCGCTTGAAACGACAAACGATGTAGCAGAAAATATTTGTAAAGAAGTCAGTTCGCAAAGCTTTACTTGGGAAGACCATGCTATCAATACGACGGTGAGTATTGGTGTTGCCGATTTTGAAGTTGAAATTGACTCCTACGACACCTTGATGCGAAAAGCGGGTGTCGCATGCGACTCTGCTAAAGAGCATGGGCGAAATCGCGTTGTACTGTATGAAGCGCTAGACAAAGACCAGCACAAGCGTGATCAGATGTTGGAGTGGGTTCAAAAGCTTGATCAGGATCTCGATGAATTGCTGACACTTCGCTGTCAGGAAATTCGTCCGATCACCACCGACCCCAATGCCAAGCCTCATTACGAAATTCTTTTGGGTGTTAGGGATAATGGTCAGGTATTGCCGCCTGTTATGTTGATCGAAGCAGCAGAACACTTTGGACGAATGGCGATGGTTGACCGCTGGGTGATACAGAACGTATTGCGTTGGATGGAGACACATGAAGAGTCTGTTGCTAAATCTGATGGCTTCTCAATTAATTTGTCTGGCAACTCTTTAAGTGATGATTCATTCCTTGAGTTTATACTAGGGCAGTTTGCAGCTAGCACGATTCCTCCGGAAATGATTTGTTTTGAGATTACTGAAACTGCAGCCATTACAAATCTGGCTGATGCGATCGAATTTATACGGGTACTAAAGCAGACTGGATGTAAGTTCTCACTAGATGACTTCGGTTCAGGTCTTTCGTCCTATGCTTACATTCAAAAACTTCCTGTTGATTTTATTAAAATCGACGGTGTGTTTATCCGCAATATCGCTAACAACGAACGTGACCAGGCTTTGGTCAAATCAATTAATGAGTTAGCTCACTTTATGGGTATGAAAACAGTTGCTGAATATGTAGAAAACTATGAAATTCTGAATGTTCTAAGAACTATTGGTGTTGACCACTCTCAAGGCTTTGGAATTAAAAAACCTGGTTTATTAGAAGAGTTAGCTTAAGTATAAGGCTTTGTGCTTGGAATACTTCAGCTATTCAGTACTTGTGAGTAGGCTGTGTAAACTCGCTTTTGGATCTCGATATTTTCGTCTTTTAGTCTCTCATCCAGTCGCTTGGCCGATTGGTTAATCTCTTGTTTAGAAAAGTTGCTAGGAATTGAGTGAGTCGCGTGGATTCGCTTGTAACTGGCGTAGTTCACTGGAAAGGGGCGGTAGGCTTTCTGAATCCCTTCATCAATAAGGTTAGCGACATCTTTATGGTCGTGTGTTTCAGAGATGCTTAGTGTATTTCCGAAGTCGATATGGATTTTACCCTTTTCTTCGCTCAGGCCTTTCTTACAAGAGATGAAATCATCAAACCGGTCTTTCTGATAGTCTGAGTTGTTTTCAGAGTTTATCAGTTCGTGAGCTTTGTCAATGTCACAAGGATCCCACTCGTAAGAGAAGCAGACAGGTACAATATTCAATGCGTTCATGTAATCGCTAAATGGTCGTTCCTTGGGCTTCGCTAAGATAAGCATTTTTATCAGGGCGGGGTTAGTTTTGTCTATATTGTCTTTTGCCCGGCCTTCCTTTTGCGCGATCCAAACGTTACCTTGCTGTGTAAAATGTAAATAACGAATGTACTCAGATTGTGTTTTCATCGCTTTAAGCATTGCTCTAGGAGACTTCAGAGATCTGAAGACCTTAAAGCAGCGGTTGAGTAAGGCAAGGTCGTTAGCAGCTGGGTGTTGAAGTAGGTTGTCACCGATAGCGCAATTTGAGGTAGAGAAACCATATTCCCTTAGCGCTTTATTAAGGATGAGTGGATCCATCACGATGTCTCGGTGGTTCGAGATAAAAACATAGGGCGTCGCAGGGTCTAGTTCATCAAGACCGGAAACGCTCAAATCATCATAGCTTGTTTCTATGTAGGGGAATATAGACTCTGCCACCCAGGCTTGAAAGGCATCAATCGAGTGAATATCAGCTAAACGCTCAAATTGAATCGGCGCTTGATTTTCGTCTGACTTGAATAGGCTCTTGATCACGGAAATAAGTTCTTTATCGCTCAGTAGTGCGCGCAATACTTGATTGACTTGCTTGTCCTCATAGCACTGAATTTCTTTAAAGCTTTCTTGCCATGCTATATTGAAAGAGACTGCTTTAAGACTTTGCGACATGATTACCCGTAACGAATTGAAGATTGAGGTTTGAGTATAAACAAAAATGACGATTTCTTCGCGCCGATTATAATGAATTAAGTCTAGCTTCTGGCCATATATGCTGCCAGCGGCCAAAAACAACATTCGACTGGCCTGATAGAAGAGCTAATAATTTAAATATTGAGCAGAGGTAACTGTGAGAAAGTTTTTACTTGTTCAGTTTGCTAAGCGTCCTTTGTTGGGGCATGTAAAAACTCGTATTGCGAAAGTCTTGGGTGAGGAGGCTGCGCTATCTATTCATATGGAGCTTGTTGCAGATATTGCTTTAAGATTTAGTCAGTGTATCGCTTGTGACTATCAGTTATGGTTTGATCAAAAGAGTGCTTCGTTTGACTCGCTTGAAGCAGAATCTATAAATGCCCATAAAAAGCTTAAGGCACTAATTGCAGAAGAAGGTTTA
>NZ_LWGE01000217.1:0-5938 GCF_001635315.1 Oleiphilus sp. HI0123 | reverse complement strand
GCTGGCTGAGTCAAAAGATGAAGCATGGATGCAGTTTGTACCGACTAATTTTCATCAGGTTGGACGTTTGCTGACTGCCCATATATCACCGGATTGTTTTATGGTGACAGTCTCAAGTATGGATAAACACGGTTATTTTAGTCTGGGGACTAATGCCGACTATGGCGCGAGTGTCATTCGTAAAGCCAGGCGAGTGGTGGTTGAGGTTAACTCGAATATGCCTAAAACGTTTGGTGAATGTACCATTCATATTTCCGAGATTGATGCACTGGTCGAACATGATGAGGCTCTGTGCGAAACGCAATTATCTGAGCCTGGTCCAATAGACAAGATAATTGCCAGTCAGATTGCAGAACATATCCATGATGAAGATACATTGCAGATGGGAGTTGGTGGTGTGCCAAATGCGGTGCTCGGAATGTTAGATAGCCACCGAAATTTAGGCCTGCACTCTGAGTTGTTTTCGCCCGCGATGGTTAGGTTGATTCAGTGGGGAGTTCTGACCGGTAAGAAAAAATCCTGGATGCAGCACAAGCACGTGTTTACCTTAGCTTTGGGTGACAAAGCGATGTATGACTTTATGGATGATAACCCTTCGATCGTTGGTTATCCTGCTTCCTGGGTGAATAATCCGGCAGTGATCAGTAAGAACAATAATATGGTTTCTGTAAACGCTGCAATCGAAGTTGATTTGACGGGGCAGGTGAATGCAGAGCATATGAATGGTCAGCAGTTTTCAGGCACCGGAGGGCAGTTGGATTTTGTGAGGGGGCTTATATGGCCGAGAATGGCCGTTCTTTTATCGCGCTTCATTCTACAGCAAAAAAAGGTCAGGTGAGTCGAATTGTCCCACGCATAGAGGGTGGGGCTGTGACCGATACCCGTATGGATACGCATTATATTGTGACGGAAAATGGCTGTGTAGATTTAAAGGGTAAATCTTTAAGTGAAAGGGCTGAGCTACTAATACAGCTGGCGCATCCCAGGTTTCAGCAAGAGTTGATCGATAGTGCCCGAGCAATGGGGGCTTTGGGAAAAAGTGGGCGAAAGTTGCCCGGTGCAGAAATTGCTTCATAGTTAAAGAGAGGGACGCTTTTATGACTTGGGTCATTGAGGATTATTCCTTTCTAGTATTACAATCGAATAGAAATATCTCTGACATAAAAGTGTCTTAATATGCCAAGGATATGTTTTGTTAAACCCAGTGATGAGGATAGGGAATTGAATACAGATTTTTTGAAAGATCTAAACGAAAAAGCAAAGGAATCACTGGCGCCTATGAGTAAAGTTGGTGAGTTAATGACCAGCTCTATGCAGGAAACCTTCAAAGCACAAATGGAGTCGGCGAAAAAATATTCAGACTTTGCATCGGCCCGTTTTAAAGCATTTACCGAAGTAAAGGACCCTGAGTCTTTACAGGATTTCTTTAAAGAGCAGATGGAAGCTTTTGGCGAGCTAAACGAGCAGATGATGACTGATATTCAAGCACTTAGCGATGCTGGAAGTAAGTTTCGTGAAGAGTTGGAAGAAATTATGAAGTCGGCTTCAGAGCCCAAAACTGAAGCAAAACCAGCTGCTAAAGCGACAAGTAAAGCAAAGTAGTGGTATGACAATGAAGGCCAGTACTACTTAGCAGTTCTGGCCGTTCATGACTTTTTTCGCAGGCACTTTCTCCATACCGCTATCTATACCTCTAGATTGGGTATTTAGCCCTTTTGGCTGCCTGTTCTATAAGAATAATTAGGAACACGCTCTTATGACGAAAAACCTTTTTGATAATCCCTATTGGAAAATGAGTGCCAAGGCAATGGAAGAAAGCCAGCGCGCTTTAACTTACCTTTCAACTCAATTGAATGAAGAGCATGGTAGCTTGCAGGCTGTTGCCAGTGATGCTACAGAGTCTTTTCTAAAGTATGTCCAAGAGGTTGTAAAGCATCCTTGGGAAACGACAAAGCAAACGGCAGACTTGGGCAAGAATTACTTTCGTGTCGTTAAGTCGGCTTTATCGCAGGTTGCGGGTCGAGAGGTTGAGCCGGTCGTTGAGGCGGAAAAAGGAGATTTTCGATTTAGTGATGAAGGCTGGGTTGAAAACGCTTATTTTAACTTTATCAAGCAAGCTTATTTGGTGACCGGTCGTGCATGGTTAGATAGCATTAATTCTATGCCAGGCCTTGATGATAAAACGCGTAGCAGAGCAGAGTTTTTTGTCAGGCAGCTCGTTAATGCCGCATCACCTTCAAACTACATTCCTACAAACCCAGAGCTTTTAAGTCTTACGATTAAAACTCGCGGTGCCAATCTGGTGCAGGGCTTTGAGCGCTTTGTAAAAGACTTGGAAAAAAGTGCTGATACCTTAAAAATCACCATGACGGATGATGAGGCCTTTCAGCTAGGTGAAAATATTGCGACCACCAAAGGAAAGGTTGTTTATCGTTGCGAGTTGTTTGAGTTGATTCAATACTCTCCGCTTACCGATAAAATCACTGAGACGCCTTTGCTGATCATTCCACCTTTCGTCAATAAATTCTATATTCTCGATTTATCAGAAAAGAATTCCCTCGTGCGATGGGCGGTAGAGCAGGGGCAGACCGTCTTTATGGTGTCTTGGTTGAACCCGACTGAAAAAGAGCGGAATATCGGTTTCGACCGCTATGTCACCGACGGTGCATTACATGCTCTAGAAGTGGTTGAAAAACAAACGGGGATCCGTGAAATCAATGCGGCGGCCTATTGTATTGGCGGCACCTTATTAATGACTACGCTAGCCTATATGGCTGCGCGTAAGCTAAAGCCTCGTGTTAAGTCAGCAACGCTTTTTACGACCTTGACAGATTTCTCTGATCCGGGAGATATTGGTGTATTTATCGATGACCATACGATTAAAGCGATAGAACATCAGAATAATCAAAAAGGCTACTTCGATGGCAGAGTGATGGCGGTTTCATTCAGCAAACTGCGTGAGAACTCTCTGTATTGGAATTACTATATCCAGAACTATCTAAAGGGTGAGTCTCCGACGCCTTTTGATCTTTTATACTGGAACTCCGATAGTACTAATATCACCGGTGCTTGTCATAACGAGATGCTGCGAAAATTCTATATGGAAAATCGTTTGGTTAAACCAGGTGCTTATGCGGTCAATGGCACCAAAATAGACTTGTCCAAAATAGAAGTACCTTTGTATTTTATCAGTACCCATCAAGATCATATTGCCAAGTGGCGTGTTACCTATGAAGGTGCCAAAATCTGCAAAGACAACGCAACCTTTGTGCTGGGTGAGTCCGGTCATATAGCGGGTATTGTTAACCCTCCAGCGAAGAAGAAGTATTCTTACTGGACGAATGAGAATATTGTTGACGATGCGGATGAGTGGCTCGCGGCGAGTGAGCACCATAAAGGCAGTTGGTGGACACATTGGAACGACTGGCTCCAGCCCTATAAAGGCGAAGAGATCGAAGCTCGTTTGCCCGAAGCAGGAAAGCTTGAAGTCTTATGTGATGCCCCTGGTACCTATGTAAAACGTAAGCTTGGTGTGATGAACTGATAGAAGAAACTATCGTTCTAGGGCAGGCTTTTGTTTTTAATAAAACGCTGCCATTCTAGCAAGGCTTGTTGGAAGTCAAGTAAACCACATTCTGCCTGGAGCTCCTGGTCATATAATTCTGTATTTTCAGGAAGCTCTTCGTAGACCTCATAACCGAGAGCGTTCGCAAGAACTTCTGCTCCCACTTTGTCTAACCTGAGTTGAAATTCAGAGCCTTGAAAGTGGTATTGAGTGATTTGTCCTTTTTCCACTTTGTCTATTATTGTTAAACCTCGTCAATTGCGACGATAGTCTTTAGCTCCATATTGAAGTAAGTAGCGATAGCTTCATGGCCGCTAGAAAATAGGGCTTGCGGCTGGGAACTCTCATCAAACAAAAACTCGTAATCCAATTTTGGCCTCTGTTGTTTGATTAAAACATTTCCAAATCACCATTTTCAACCAGGTGCTCTACAATTTGATCGTTTTCAGTAAACTTTTCAGGTGACCAGCTAAGGTTGAAGATAAGGCGTTGATAGATGGTGATTTCATCAAAGCGGAATTTAGGGTCGATCAGCTTAAACTTAAAGCATAGTTGAGGCTCGGTTGAACCAAAGGACATATGTTTTTGAGAGTGGTTTACCAGCGTTGGGACATAAATACGATTGCCTTCTAAACTCTCAACGGAAGAGAAGTAGCAAGAGCGTGCTTTACCCCAAATCAGGTTGGTGGCTTCGTTGAGAATCGAGTTAATATCATTGCGATTCGGACGCATTGAATGAATGGCAGTTGCGTCAGAGCGAATTAAATCAGTGATTTCCTTTTCAGTGGTCTGCAGCATCATATAACCACGGCACCAGTCACTTTCCAAAGGAATCAGTGTGAACAATTCACCATAGATTAATTGGTCTTTTACCAGGTAGGGGTAATCACAATGAACTTTTACCCCGGGGATCAGGCTTTCAAATACTTGAGTAGAGATCTCCTGAAAGCCCTTGGCCAACTCCAGAGGGTAATACATGCTACAAATATACTCGTTGATCAAACCGTTAAGTTGGTCAATGTTGTTGTTTTCATAGCTGCCAGCAATCGCTTGAAGGACTTCAGGAGAAAGTTCTTTACGCGTTACTCTGCGTAAAAATATCGGTAGTTCAGGACGTTTGCGGTGAATCTGGAGGCACAAATCTAAACCACTTACGCCACTACTATCAGGCGCTTCGGTCAGGAATACACTGCCCAGGTCGAGATTTGACGACAGGACTTCGTCAAACTCACTCGACGCCCCTTCGAGACCGATATGGTCGTCCTCGGTTTTGACTCTTAAACCAACCAAATTATTTTCAATGCAAACATCTTTTAACAAGGTCAATGACGTTTTTTCGAACTCGTGTACAAGTACTTTACTGACAATTTTTGTGTCCTTGCTCATCCATACCTCGTTTAAAACGGACCTGAGAATTAACAAATTTGAAACTGCATTTGATGCTACAACAGTATAGTGTACAAATAAGGCTAGCGAGTAAAATTATCAGATTGAGCCGCTTGTGCTCGAACTTGAGTGTGCTACCTTATATGCTATTAACCAGGAGTCGCTTAAGTACATAGATAATAAAAAGGAAAAATTATGAAAAGTATAATGTTGATGGTCCTATGCGGCTTTTTGGCTTCATTCAGTGCTATCGCTTCTGAAGGCCTGGTATCACTTGAAAGCCCGTATACAGTGAAGAAAACTGCCGACCGATTTGAATCAATTATTCTGGCGAAAGGTCTAAGTTTGTTTGCAAGAATTGATCACAAGGAAAATGCGGAAAGCGTTAATTTGGCTATGCCCGAGACGGAGCTTATTCTTTTTGGTAACCCAAAGGTAGGAACACCTCTAATGAACTGCGCGCCAGCGGTAGCAATCGATTTACCGCAGAAAGTAATGATTCAAAAGGATAATGATAATAAGGTCAGAATTTCATACAACAATCCGGAGTATTTACAGAAGCGTCACGATATTCAAGGTTGTGACCAAGTCATATCTAAAATCGCCGCAGTACTGAATAAGCTGAGTACCGCAGCAATTAGTCAATAATTTAGCCAGCAAACATAACAACCGCTTCGCCTTCGATCACGGTTTCTCCCTGATCGTTTACACAGAGGGTGCTAAGCGTAATGATGGGCTTATCATTACGTATGTTGATAATCTCTACTGTTGCAGTGACTTCCTGATTAATAAATATTGGTTTCTTGAATTTTAAGTCCTGCCCCAAGTAAATGGTACCTTCTCCGGGCAGGTGTTTTCCTAACAAACCAGAAAAAAGGCTTGAAACAAGCATCCCGTGGACTATTTGTTTACCAAATGGTGTCTTGGCTGCATAGTCGGCGTCAAGGTGGACCGGGTTGAAGTCAAGTGATAACTCTGCAAAAGCAT
>NZ_LWGE01000216.1:0-3516 GCF_001635315.1 Oleiphilus sp. HI0123 | reverse complement strand
TGACCTATTGGTTAACTACCGAAGAACAGAACAACTTCGCGAGTCTTTGCTAACAAAACAAGTTATCTCACCCACGGACTAGCTCAGCTATCCAGGATTTTATAACGTCCGACACGCCAATCGTCTAATCCGGACTTATACCATCGCGAGAAGCGACTATCTGAAGGACCGCCTGCCAAACAAGTATGTAAGCTTGACTCGCCCATATCAGCAATCAAACGCACCGATGGCGCGAAACTGGTGTCACGCCCAGCGCTACGATAAACCTGACCTTGGTGAGGCGTTGCCCGCCCGCCCAGCAAGGGTATCGACTCAGTATCAAAACCGAGAAAGGTCGGCAGCTTCCCTTGGAATACAATATTGTTCAAAGCAATAGTATTCACCTCTCCCCAACTCTGATTATGCTTCTTCGATAACGGCTCCTTTAGTGCTTTGAGTTTATTGAAGGCTGAAAGGTAGGCTTCATCGCGTGTGATATCGCAATACCAGGCAGATTTATCGCTCACTAATATACGGTCAAAATTCTGATAGAAATCGATAAACAATCCACTATCCTGGGATAAGTGCTCAATCACATCGCCACCCAAACCTATCCTCTGCAAACCAAAGACTTCTTTTCTCAGTAAATCATAGAATGCCTCAAAAACTGGAGCGCCTATAGAGTCCAGGTCATAACGGTGATCCCATTGCTTAAGCATCTGATAGAGTTCACCTCTTTCACCATTTGATTCCAGCAGAGGCAATAGAATATCTAGAAACAACCCTGCTTGCTTTGAATAAACGTCCATCTGCAGAGCTTTCATTGATTCGATATCGTGCGTTTTATGGCTCGCCAATACCTCTTCAATTCTACTCGCTCGGTAATCCCCCATCGGCATATTAATTGGATCAACACGCCCCAGGTGGTTTAGATCCTGATTCGCCGTGACTAAATAGCCATTTTCGGGATTATAGGCACAAGGCAAGTCTTCTATATCCACCAGACCCTGCCAATCATTGTTTGAATCACAGCCCGATATTGGCACAAACCCATTCCAACCAGCACAGCGCTTAGGCATTAGACCCGACATCTGATAAGCAATGTTATCCTCAGAATCAGCAATCACCCAGTTCCAGGCTGACTCGATCTTACCCAAGGTAGCCATTGCCTCTGCAGCTGAAGACATATCCCCCATCTTCAAGGCAGCCATAATAGACGCAGCACCTGAATCTGCAGCAGCCCAACGCGTAGCAATGTAATGACCCGCGATAGCCGGATCACCTTCGAGTACGCCATGCTTATTCTCGTAATAACAAAGCTCAACATCCGCTGACTTTTTCCGTTTTATCACCTCTCTGCGAGTAGCGAAATCATGCCAAGCACCGTCTTTCCGATACTGCCCACCCTTACAATCTTCTACCCAACTATCTACCGTATCCATGAAGGTATAAGTCACTCCCCAGGCAACCTGCTTATTGCGACCAACCAACACACCAGGCAAACCGGGCATCCCCATTCCGATTAGCGAACCGCCGCTCCATGATAAGCTTTGCTCACACCAAACATTGGGCAAACGATTTACTTCCAGGTGAGGATCATTGGCCATGATTGCTCGCCCAGATTTTGTACGGCTGCCTGCGACAACCCAATTGTTAGACGCCATCATTCTAGGCAAGGCCTGATTCCAGATCACTTCACGCGGAACAATTCGTTCCTGAAGCTGAATACTCTCCACCAGTTCACGGTCAAAACGCTTAACGTCAATGGGAAATAGTTCAGCCAGAGCTTCTGTAGAGACGCCTGATTGCGTCAATTCAATAAAGAAACGTTCTACTTCCGCCTGCGATTGCGCCAAAGTCAGGTAGCTCGTCATTCGCGATATAAGAATAATATCCTGCACTTTCCAAGGTTCTGCCTGATAACCCAAGAGCTTCATTAAAGAAAATTCACCGGCTGAAAAGCCCGCATTGACACCATCACAGTAGGATTGAATCTGTGATAGTGAGACGACATCGAGCTTATTCAACTCTTGCGTTAAATTGCCATACCAATTTGCTCGCCTAAAGAACTTATCTATTGCCAAAGACTCTTCAGTATCCGAAAGCAGCTCCGTTAGCCGACCCTGCCCAAGTATCCGCATCATTAGCAATTGCGTGCCACGATCTATTGCATGCGCATAACCGCTCCCCCAAAGGGCGTCCTTGAAAGATGATGCTTTGACATGAGGCACTCCAGCCTCATCACGATTAATCGACAAACCTGAAGGCTGAGGCCCGCGAACTTTGATACGTCTCTTATTAAACATCTATGCACCTCGGACTAAAACAACATTTAAATTCCCATTAAAGGGAATATATAACCCAAAATGCATTTTTTCAACATAAATTCCCACTCATGATCACTTATATTCTTTTTTATTATTGAAACGAATGATTTAGATCTCTTTAGGCATTAGAATCCCTAGCCATAGATAGGCCCATCAATTTAACGGAAGAGAAATGGGAAGAAAGAGCTTAAAAGTAGAACGAGTCAGTGAAATCCTGGATGCCTTTGAACGCTGCGTCGAAACGAAAGGACTGCAAGGTATGACACTGGATATGGTTGCTGAAGAAGCTGGCATGGCCAGGAGGATGATTCGTCATTATGTCGGTAATCGCAAGGAGCTTATTGAAGCTGGTGTAAAGAGAATTATCAGCAAGTTTGAAGACAGTGTTCAACAAAGCATGAACGTAGCTGAACCGGAAAAGCGTTTTGAAGCGGCTTTTGACTACATATTTAGCGAAGCGTTTAACAACCTACCGGCAACACGTCTGGTGGCTGCCTTGTTACCCGTAAGCCTTTACGACCCAGATGTACAAGCGGCAGTGAAGTCTATCTACGACTTCTTTCTGCTAGGGCTAAAGCAGGAACTAGCCGAACTAAACCCTAACATAGATGAAAAAGAGCTTGAGCAAACAGCCTACTCCATCATGTGTTTATCATTTGGTGGAGGCTGGATGGGGAACATTGGCTTCGACCCAAAGCTCAACCAAAAGAACAAGGAACTCGCAAGAGGCTTAGTTCAAAAATTGGGGCCAGAGTAAAAACAGGCATTTTTACTCTGACCTGAATTATCATTCTTTCCATTCGAAACCTTTAAACTGCTCTCGAATCACCTTTTTATCGAGTTTTCCCGTTGCCGTATGCGGTAATTCTTCAACGAATTCACAAGCAGTGGGTATCCACCAGCGGGCAACTTTTTCGTTAAAGAAAGACAGGATCTCTTGCTCATTTAGTGCTGCATTCGGTTTTCTAACCAACAACAACAAAGGACGCTCCGTCCATTTCTCGTGAGCAACACCAATCACTGCCGCTTCAGCCACATCTGGATGATTCATTGCCAAGTTTTCTAGTTCGATACTGGATATCCATTCTCCACCCGATTTAATAATATCCTTGGTCCGGTCAGTAATTTGCATTCGTGATTCGGTATCCAAATAGGCTACATCACCTGTTTCGAACCAACCACCCGGAGCAAATTCACCCTCCAACTTATG
>NZ_LWGE01000215.1:0-1178 GCF_001635315.1 Oleiphilus sp. HI0123 | reverse complement strand
TCGTGATTATCAGCCCTGGTAAATCTTTGATCGATGCCTTTCCCAAAGAATGGCTAAATGAAGAGCTCTGCATGCACCTGGTGATGCCAAACAGTTTTCACTATATGGGCGTTCAAGCCTGGCGAGATGCTTTTCCGAAACATCGCTTGTATGCAAGTAAAGGGGCGATCAAGCGTTTAGTTAAACAAGGGGTAGCTAGTTCAGAAAGCGATATCACTGCACTGGAAAGTGAGTTACCGCCACTGCCATTTAATTACTCTGTACTGATTCCACCAGGTCACCGGGGTCATGATGCCTGGTTTAAAAAGCACGATAAAGACTCGCAAACCAGCTTATGGATTACTTGTGATAGCTTTTTGAACTATGAACGCATGTCTAACCAGCCGATTGCAAAAGTCATGCAGAAAGTGCTTGGCGCTGCACCGGGTTTAAAAATGAGTCAAGTGATCAAGTGGTTTCTTCTTGACGATAAGGCCACGTTTAAACAGTGGGCATTGAAGCAAATAGACAATGACCAACCAGCAATCTTAATTCCAAGTCATGGAGAAGTGTTAGCCTCAGCAGAACTACCAATGAAACTTATTTCCCTGTTAAATAAGCGCTTATAACCGGCCTTTAGATAGTCACTGAGCCGCTATCATTTCAGCTAGTACTTGCAATAGAGTTTTTTAATTTCCTGCTGAAATTCGCGCTCTTCTCTTGGCAGATAAAGCTTATACTTGCGCTGAATAATCTCTCGGCGCACGATATAGTCACACCAATAAGCTTTGTTCTCGGGCATCCACTGGGTCGGCGACTTCCCTGCGCGGGCTTTTTTGCTCATGGAAGCTACCGGCACGATGTTATCTGAATCGCTCACCAGCTCCATACGTTGAGCATGAGACCAGTACGCACCACCGTAACGGTGGGCTTCTCTATAGCTCACCAACTGATCTAGTGCGATATCACCTAACTCAGTAATAACTTCGGTGGTATAGGGGTCAAGCCATTCGCCTTCGACAACGAAAACACAGTCACCTTTTTTGGCATAGCGAATATCGACTGTACTCGCTGTTGCCAGCGCTTGTGTATAAGCTTTTTGGCAACTTCGTGTTCTAGGTTGCCAATCTCTTGGGGAAAAAGGCCGGTCTTTCGCAGCAGCTGCCTCGGTTCCTTTATGAATTGTAAAGCAAGGCTCC
>NZ_LWGE01000214.1:0-301 GCF_001635315.1 Oleiphilus sp. HI0123 | reverse complement strand
AACGAGCAGGGAACTGGCAAATAAGCTCAAGGTTGCTGCTGTCGCCAGTAAACGCTGCAATATTAGCCTTGAGCTCAGACTTTGGCGAGTACTTTCCGTCTGGAGCGATAAAAAAACTGTCGTCATCAACCTGACTTTCAAATCGCGGAATAAAGCCTATTTGGTGAAAATGAAGAAGGTCGAGCCATTGTTCATTATCCGCTAGGGAAGTAAGTTTTGAATCTGGTATCGTTTGCGCGAGAGAGTTAAAGCTTAGACAGGCAAGAAAAGCTACATTCACCAGAATGTAATGGTAAGGGCA
>NZ_LWGE01000213.1:0-306 GCF_001635315.1 Oleiphilus sp. HI0123 | reverse complement strand
ACCCTTCTAAAGATATAACGCGAGAATATCGAAGCTCTCCTATAGAGAGAGCCTATCAACGCTAAGCTTTTTTAACGTATTTCGGTGTCACTTTAAGCGCACCGATTCCAGGGATCTTACAATCAATATTGTGGTCATCAGAGCTTTCGATCAGGCGAATATTTTTGATCTTGGTGCCAACTTTTACGACTGAAGAAGAGCCTTTGATCTTAAGGTCTTTAATAACGGTAACACTATCGCCATCAGCTAACACTGCGCCATTTGAATCTTTTACAATCAAACGATCTTCATCTTCTTCAGCATTAA
>NZ_LWGE01000212.1:0-946 GCF_001635315.1 Oleiphilus sp. HI0123 | reverse complement strand
CTACTAAGGTTCCCGTTACGGGTACCTGTCGGTAGTCACTAGGTGCGATAACAACCTTACTGCCAATTCTATGGTCTGAGGTGTAACGCTTGTCTAGTTGCCGAGGTTGGGCTTCTCTCCCGATATCGATCGCCGTATCGATACTAATTTCATTGTCAGGAGAGTTGGTGAAAGCCTTCATTTTTTGGTACCAAGCCAACGCGGCTGTATTCTTGGAAATATCCTTTTTAAGGCCGACTTCCGTCAGAAACCAGAAACAATGATAAGCAGAGAAGTCTAGAATATTCGGTGTGTTACCACCGATAAACTCATTCGAGCTTAAGTTTTCTGATAGATAGCTTAGACCTTGCTTAATATGTTTGTTGGCTGATCTAGGGCTGCCGAGGGATACCGAGGCTTTGGCGCCCATTTCTATCCTGTCTTTCAAGAACAGAAGTAAATTCCATAAGCCTTTGTCTTTAGCAATACGTCGAAGTAATGATAAAGAGAATGCTTTATTTACACATGCAAAAAATAGCTTTGATTCAAGCCATTGTCTTTCAGTTAGAAGGCCTTGATTCAGAGCTTCGTTGGCTAACGATGGTTCGTCAGCGATAGCGGCGAGTTCATCAGCTATAAGGCTCGTATCACAAAAAATATCAGCTCCCACCTGTGCCACTGGTATTCTGTTATAACCTCCTGAAAGTAAGTCCAGTTTGCCTCGTGGCGGCGCTTCTGAGGTCAGACAGGAGGACCACTCTTGGTTGGTATAGCCAAGCATCGCTCTTATTTTTTCAGAGAAAGGAGACAGAGGGTAGTGGTGCAGTATTATGCTCATTGAAGATGTTCCAGAATAACAGGCTTAGTTGATATCCAGGCTATCTAAGCATAAAACTGTCTCGTGGTATAGTTCGCAATGCAAACTGCTGTATTTGGCTGTTGTGGCTAGGTGCTAGAACCAGGAGTG
>NZ_LWGE01000211.1:0-10813 GCF_001635315.1 Oleiphilus sp. HI0123 | reverse complement strand
ATATGGTTGTTTGCCTTTTGAAGTCTTAGGTGAGGCACGGCCCTTATCATCAATATAAGGCTCACTTCGCTTAGTGGCTTCACCCGTATCGGTTTTCTTAGAAAGCTTTTCTTTTAAAGCAGTGAGTTTTCCTTTAAGCAAAGAAACGGACCCTGTACTTGAATCTTTTTCGGCACGCTCCGGTGAAACATCGTTAACAGGGCGACGATCGTTAATATGAATTTCTCTTTCTTTAACTTGCTCTGCGATTTGAGAGGCTTCAGCGTCGCGCTTAAGCTTTTGATCAAGGCGCAGATCACGTTTATCAAGATACTTTGAATATAGGCGCTTAATAACGACAGATAATTTATCGTAAAGTTTAATCGTCAACGCTCCGGTTTTATCCATCAGCCCTAACCAGGAAATCCCGGTAAAAACTGTCAGACCAAATAGAAGCATCGACACTAACATCAAAGTAGTGCCCAGGATGTTAAATTGAGCGAGCATACTGTTTGATAATTCCATACCAACAATACCACCCGAAACGTTATCTAAGCCTGCGACCGAATAAATAGCCAATAAACCCGTGGCACCAAGCAAAGTCAGAACAAAACCGATAACCCGAATGATAAACATTGGCCAATGAAAGACCTTCCTGGACTTTCTATTCTTAAAAAGCAGCGCGGCGCGATAGCCGATTAATATTGGGAAGAGGTAGGAAACATAGCCAAAAAAGTGCAGCAGTATATCGGCAAACCATGCACCGGCTTTACCACCGTAATTTGAAGCAACCTGATTTGTACCCGTGCTACTCCAACCAGGATCCATCGGAGAGTGGGAAATTAATGCAGCGAACAGAAAAATGCAGACAGCAACCGTTAGAATCAAGGCACCTTCACGCGAGCCTTGGGATAAATAGGCATGAAAATGATGTTGTTCTGAGTTACTACTACCAGGTTGTGCCATGTCGCTTATCACTGAATTACTAACTATGGTTGGCGAATCGAAAAAATATAAGTGTACGGACTATAGCTAACAGTATAGGAAAGCTTGAGGTATTTTTTAACTTTTATCGTTAATTATATGAAATATAGGAAAAAAGCTTTGCAGCAACAGGCTTTATTAAGCGATTGCTGCAATGCCACGACTCAAGTCTGCGATTAAGTCATCAGTGCTTTCAAGCCCAACCGAGATTCGAATCAAATTATCACTGATACCCGATTTATCACGATCTTCCTGACTTAAACGACCATGAGTCGTTGTCGCAGGATGAGTAATCGTAGATTTAGCGTCACCTAAGTTAGCGGTAATTGAAACAAACTCCAGCGCATCTATAAAGCGCCAAGCTGCTGCCTTGTCTCCCTTAATTTTAAAGGACAATACACCGCTATTTCCTGTTTGTTGGGATGCAACCAGGTCTGCCTGAGGATGACTTGCTAAGCCAGAGTAAAACACTTGGTCAACTTCAGCTTGTTCTGACAACCACTGAGCGATTTTCATAGCCCCATCACCGTGAGCTTTCATACGTATACTCAGGGTTTCTAAGCCCTTCAGCATCACCCAGGCATTAAAGGGGCTCAAGGCAGCACCGCCAGAACGGATAAAACCATGAACCTCTTCGATAATTGCATTTGAGCCGACAACCGCGCCACCCAAACAACGTCCTTGGCCGTCAATGTATTTAGTCGCTGAATGCACTACGATATCAGCACCAAGCTTCAAAGGCTGCTGCAAGATAGGTGTACACATGCAGTTATCAACAACAAGCAAGCAGCCTTTCGAATGACGCCCTTGTCTCGCCAGTTCTGCCAGTCTTGCGATATCAACTACTTCACACAGTGGGTTCGACGGCGATTCAAGGAATAGAAACCTAGTATTGTCCTTGATGCTGGTCTGCCATTGCTCGTAATCAGTCAGATCAACAAAGCTAATCTCAACACCAAACTTCTTTACAAACTTTTCTAGCAGAACTGTCGTCGTGCCAAAAACACTGCGCGAACAAATGACATGATCACCCTGCTCTAACAGAGCGTAGCAAACAGACATAATAGCAGCCATACCCGATGCTGCAGCAACACCACGCTCGCCTCCTTCTAAGGCAGCTAAGCGCGCCTCAAACATCGCAACCGTTGGATTGGTGAAACGCGCATAGATGTTCCCAGGCTCTTCGCCTGCAAATCGTGCAGCAGCTTCTTGCGCTGAATTAAACACAAAGCTTGAGGTCGGAAAAATCGCTTCGCTGTGTTCAAGCTCAGGACTTCTAATTTGCCCAGCTCGTACTGCAAGCGTCTCTAAACCAACACCGTCCAAATTTGGAACGGGAATATTACCTTTCGGTGGCTGGCTATTCGCCATCTCTTCTCACCTTTAATTCGAATTTTTAGTTTTCTATGACAAATAATGAGCTAATTCAGCCTTAATTGTCGTTATGAAGATCGATAGTGGCGTCATCTTCATTTAACTTCTTTTTGTTTGAATCATTACGTGCTTGCTCAAGCCTGTCGAGGTAATCACCACATATATCACCCGTTGGATAGACTCCGTTGAAGACCGAGCAATCAAACTCATCAATGTCTTCGTTTCCATCTTTCGCACAACGAATAAGATCTTCCAGGTCTTGATAAACTAGCCAGTCTGCACCAATAATTTCCTGAATATCTTCAACCGTGCGGTCATGTGCAATCAACTCAGTTGCAGCAGGCATATCGATACCGTAAACATTTGGGTATCTTACCTCAGGCGCGGCAGATGCAAAGTACACGTTTTTAGCACCAGCGTCTCTAGCCATTTGTACGATTTCACGACATGTCGTACCCCGTACAATTGAGTCATCGACCAACATAACGTTTTTATCTTTAAACTCTAGTTCAATGGGGTTCAACTTCTGACGTACCGACTTCTTACGCTGATTCTGGCCTGGCATAATAAAAGTACGACCAATATAGCGGTTCTTGATGAAGCCTTCGCGAAACTTCACACCCAACTCCACCGCCATTTGCATTGCAGAGGTACGGCTAGTATCGGGGATAGGCATGACAACGTCGATATCGTGATCAGGACGCAGTCGTTTTACTTTTTGGGCAAGTGTTTCACCCATACGCAGGCGCGCCTTGTAAACAGAGACCTTATCTATAATAGAATCAGGGCGCGCGAAGTATACGTGCTCGAAAATACAAGGTGTCAGTTTAGGGTTTTCAGAACATTGCTGTGTATGCAGTGTTCCATCATTCTCAATATAGATCGCTTCACCAGGCTCTATATCGCGCACAAGCTCAAAGCCTAGGGCAGCAAGCGCTACGCTTTCGGAAGAAATCATATATTCGGTGCCCTGCTCCGTCTCACGCTTGCCATAGCAAACCGGACGAATACCGTAAGGGTCACGAAAAGCCAACACGCCGTAGCCAGTGATCATGGCAATGACTGCATAGGCGCCTCGGCACCGCTTATGAACTTCTTTAACCGCGTTAAAGATTTCTACTTGCGTAGGTACCAGCTTTCCTTGCTCCTGAAGCTCGTGAGCAAAGACATTCAATAGTACTTCTGAATCGGAATTAGTGTTTACATGACGTAAATCCGACTTCAGAACCCCACTCGCTAGCTCAGCCGTATTAGTCAGATTACCGTTATGCGCTAAGGTAATACCATAAGGAGAGTTAACATAAAAAGGCTGAGCTTCCGCAGAACTAGAAGAGCCTGCAGTTGGGTAGCGCACATGCCCAATACCTACATTGCCTTGCAGGCGTTTCATATGCCGTGTACGAAAAACATCACGTACTAGGCCATTATCCTTTCTTAAAAAGAAACGATCATCTTGGCAGGTAACAATGCCGGCAGCGTCCTGGCCGCGATGTTGCAAAACGGTTAATGCATCATACAACGATTGATTCGCGTTGTTTTTTCCAACAACACCTACGATGCCACACATATGACTACCTCTTTAAAAACGTTTCTATCAAACTTTGGTTTCTTTATGACTTTCGAATACTGATCGAGACCATTGCTCTAATATAGACAAATTCTCGATCATTACCGAATTTTGCCACCAGTCGCTTTGCTCAAAAGGCGTTAAGCGAACAATGGCTACAAGCACAACTGCAAGAATTAACCCCCTGGCAAGACCAAACACAATTCCTAGCATTCTATCTATTGGGGTTAAGCCAGTTAAACGTATCAAAGCACCAACAATGAAGTTGATACCAGCACCCACCAGCAAGGTACCTATAAACAACATAATAAATGCTGCGATGGTTCTTAGTACTGGTTCATTAATTGAGTCAATCAATAAGGTTTGGAGATTAGGATGAAAGCTGCGCGCCACAATAAAGGCAACCACCCATGTAGCAAGCGACAAGGCTTCCTTAACAAAACCTCGCCTGAGACTCATTAAACTTGAAAGTGAGATAATGACGATGAGCGTCCAGTCGGCCCAATTTAAACCTGACATTTAAAGCGCATTAACCCCGTTAGTCTCTGACTTGCAATGATACATTTAACCCAAACAAATGATATCCAAAAAACAGGCGCGCATAATAACAAAGATAATGGGGGTTACGCATCAAAAAAGATGAGTCGACTATCAACCTTATACTTTTGGTCGAGTTTCTTCTTGGTTTTTTCAGCTTCACGCTTCTTAACAAAAGGACCGGTGAAGACCCTAATCGCTTTTTTACCGCCCAACAAAACTTCTTTTGTATGCCCGTCAAAACCATCGGCCCTGAGTTTGTCTCTTAGCTTATAAGCGTTCTCAGTTTTACTAAACGTTCCTAACTGAACCATCCAAATATTTTTAAAAACGGGCAAATGCGACACTTTTGGCTTGGAAGCCAGTGGACGTTTAGAGGCTGCTACGACAGGCTTAACTTCTTTGGGCTTAGGGGATTTTTTGACAGCTGCTGGGCTGGAAGGACTCTTTACCTGGACATCATCCGAAGGTTTTGACGCCTCATCGCTTAGGGCGCCAAGCTCAATTTTCTTAATAGCTTTCTCAGAGGGGCTTGGCTTAAGCAACTCATCACCCTCTACAACTTTACCCGTGTCGCTATCGACCGAGAGCACTTTGAACTGAGGTTGAACCGGCTTACCGATCTCTATTGTTTTATAGTCAGGTTTGGGTGGCACCGGTACTAAAAGACTTCGTCCTTCGTTATGAGGCTTATCAAAAATCATTGGCAGAAATATAATCGCCAAAGACAAGATAACGAACGCTCCGACCAAGCGTTGCTTTAAACTATCAACTGATTCACTCATAACTATCCATAAACTTTTTTGCGGCTTCGACAGTAAAGAACGAGCCAAACACTAACACAAGCGACTCTTTACCAGTAGTCATAGCCGATATTTCCTTCTCTTTTTGCTCTAGGCTAAACGCAAGTGCTTGATCTATCGTCTCGAAGCTAAGAACCTTATCGGACACTTCAGAAAGCACACTCTGCAATTCGGCAATAGACATTGCTCTGTCAACATTCAATGGCGCTATTAGCCAGCGATCCACAGATTCTGAAAGTTCCGCGACAACGCCTCGAACATCTTTATCTGCTAACGCAGAGAACACAACTTCAATTTTATCTTTTCCCTCACCCTCTTTTAACAAAAAGGACTTTAGGAACCTTGCTGCGTGAGGATTATGGCCTACATCAAAATATAAGCCTTTTACTTGGCTAGACTGTTCAAGGCGCCCTGACAACTTAACATTGCACATGCTTCGATATACCGAGTCGGCATCCAGCGAGCGGCCATCAAGCAATAGAGCGATTAACTGATAGGCGAGAAGAATATTGTTATCGGGTAAATTTAGCTTTGGAAACCCCTGAAACTTGAACCTACTCAAATCTTTCTGGGCAACACTCACCAAGTCATCGTCAATATAGAAATCTTCATGACAGACCAAGGTTTGACAAGCGAGCTTCTCAGCACATTCAAAGACGCTTTGAGGAAGGTTTTCACCAGCCAAAAATGGCTGACCTTTCCTTAGGATACCAGCCTTCTCTCTGCCTATTTGTTGAATATCGTCGCCGAGCCAGTCAATGTGATCAATGTCGATTGAAGTAATCACGGAGATATCTGCATCAACGATATTTACGGCATCCAAGCGCCCTCCTAAACCGATTTCGAGCAACACGACATCAAGATCTGCATTAAAGAGGACGTACAAAGCAGCCAAGGTGCCGAACTCAAAGTAGGTAAGCGGAGTGTCTCCCCTCACCTCGTCAATATATTGGAAGGCCTCAACAAGCTGATGGTCACTTGCATCAACGCCAAGCAATTGGACTCGTTCGTTGTATTTAGATATATGTGGAGAAGTATAGGTACCACACCTTAGCCCTTGCGAAGCCAGGCCAGCTTGGCTCAAAGCAATTGTCGAGCCCTTGCCATTAGTACCTGCGACCACCACAATTTTTCGCGGGCGCGCCTCAAAGCTCATTTTTTGGTAGACAGACTTTACTCTATCTAAGCCAAGCTCAATTTCTTTTGGGTGAGATTGTGATATGTGGCTTAGCCACTGATCGAGAGTGTTTAGCACGTTAGGCATGACTTAGGTAGACTGAAGCTCTTCACTCTCAGGTTCGGAATCAGAACCATCGCTATCAGCACTACTTTCTTCAGGTTTAGTCTCTTTAACTTCGTCCGGCGCTACTTTCGCCACTCTGAACTCTGTCAGTTTTGAAATAAGCGAAGACAAGCGATCCCTTAGTTCATGGCGCTCTAGTATCATATCGATTGCGCCATGCTCTAGCAAAAACTCACTCCGTTGAAAACCTTCTGGTAGCTTCTCTCGCACAGTTTGCTCAATAACACGTGGTCCGGCGAAGCCTATCAAAGCATTTGGTTCTGCGATATTCAAATCGCCCAACATCGCCAGACTAGCAGATACTCCACCAAATACAGGGTCTGTTAGTACAGAAATATAGGGAAGTCGTGCCTCTTTTAACTTCTCAAGTGCAGCGGCTGTTTTCGCCATTTGCATAAGTGAGATCAAGGCCTCCTGCATCCGCGCACCACCACTGGCACTAAAGCAAATCAATGGTTTACTTTCATCAAGACATAATTTTATCGCGCGAACAAATTTCTCCCCGACGACAGCCCCCATAGAACCACCAAGAAAAGAGAACTCAAATGCAGCAACGACAACCGGAACACCGTTTACTTCACCCTTAAAAGTAATCAAAGCGTCTTTTTCACCGCTCGCTTTTTGATTCGATACCAACCTGTCTTTGTATTTCTTCGTGTCTTTAAACTTCAGACGATCAACCGGCTCAAGGTTGGCATTAAGCTCAACCCGGTTATCGGGGTCAAGAAAGAGATCAATTCGCTGGCGAGCGGATACACGCATATGATGTTGGCATTTAGGGCAAACATTAAGATTTTTCTCAAGCTCAGGGCCATATAAAGCAGCACTACACTTTGGGCACTTTTTCCATACGCCTTCAGGTATATTGCCTTTTGAACCCGAGTCAGAACGAATCGACTTGGGTTTAATGATGTCCAGCCAACTACTCATTTTTCTACCTACACTCGTAACTTACACATTCAAAGTAAGAGATGGATTAAGCATCCATTGCAATACGCATTGATGAAACCAAGCCCTTAACGGCCTTATTTAACGCAACTTGATCATCTTTATTTTCAGCAATCAGATTTACAATGACGCTGCCAACAATAACGCCATTAGCTAACTTGGAAACAGCAGCAGCTGACGCTGCATCTCTAATCCCAAAGCCAACCCCAACCGGGATTTGGTTATATTTTTGGATCAATGCAACCTTCTCGGCAACCTCAGTTGTACTCAGTTCAGCTGAACCGGTGACACCTTTAACGGATACGTAATATACATAGCCGCTGCTATGACGACCGATATGCTGTATTCTCTCGTCGGTAGTTGTCGGTGCGATCAGGAAGATAGAGTCCAGATCATTTTCTTTCAGAAATGGTACAAGAGATTCAGCCTCTTCAGGCGGCAAGTCGACGATTAACGCACCATCAACACCAACCTCGGCAGCTTCAATAGCAAATTTTTCGTAACCTTTAATTTCCAAGGGGTTTAGGTAGCCCATCAATACGACCGGAGTATCTTGGTCTGTTTCACGAAATTCCTTCACCATCGAAAATATATCATCAAGCGATACATTGTGTTCAAGTGCACGCTCGCAGGCTAACTGAATTACCGGGCCATCGGCCATCGGGTCGGAAAATGGCACGCCAAGCTCGATTATGTCTGCGCCAGCTTCGACTAAGGTATGCATAATCTCAACCGTTGCGCCCGGTCTAGGGTCACCGCCAGTTACGTATGGGATTAATGCTTTTTTACCTTCGGCTTGCAAGTTCTCTAATACAGATTGAATACGACTCATAACTACACCTCAATTCCATCTATGCCAGCAACGGTATGAATATCTTTATCACCACGACCTGAAAGGTTAATGATCATAATTTTATCGGATGACATCGTCGCCGCCTTTTTAATTCCATAGGCGATTGCATGACTTGACTCAAGTGCAGGCATAATACCCTCAACTAGCGTTAGGCGACGGAATGCAGCAAGTGCCTCATCGTCGGTAACCGACACGTAATTTGCTCGCTTCATGTCCTTCAACCAGGAATGCTCAGGACCAACGCCTGGATAATCAAGCCCTGCAGAAATAGAGTGAGTGCCCTGAATCTGGCCAGCCTTATCAGACATCAAGTAGGTACGATTTCCGTGAAGAACTCCCGGAGCGCCAGCGCATAGCGGCGCAGCATGCTCACCAGTCTCGATACCGTGTCCTCCAGCCTCAACACCATACATCTCAACATCGTGGTCGCAGATAAAGGGGTAAAATAAACCGATTGCATTCGAGCCACCACCTACACAAGCGACTAAAGCATCAGGTAATCGCCCTTCTTTCTCAAGGCACTGAGCTTTTGCTTCTCGACCGATGATCGCCTGGAAGTCACGCACAAGCATAGGGTAAGGGTGAGGCCCCGCAACCGTACCAATAATATAAAAAGTATTATCGACATTCGTTACCCAGTCTCGAAGCGCTTCATTCATCGCATCTTTTAGGGTTTTAGTGCCGCTTGTTACTGCTTCAACTTCTGCACCCAGGAGCTTCATTCGATAAACGTTCAGAGCTTGACGACGCACATCTTCAATGCCCATAAAGACCTTACATTCGAGGCCCAAACGAGCTGCAACGGTCGCAGAAGCAACACCGTGCTGACCTGCACCTGTCTCAGCAATCACTCTTGGCTTACCTAAGTACTTAGCTAATAGTGCCTGACCGATGGTATTATTTACTTTGTGCGCGCCGGTATGATTAAGGTCCTCTCGCTTAAGGTAGATCTTTGCACCGCCCACTTCTCTAGTCAGACGTTCGGCAAAATAAAGCGGTGAAGGCCGACCCACATAGTCAGCCATATCCTTATCAAACTCTTTACAGAACTCAGGGTCATCTTTGAGAGAAAGGTATTTCTTCTCAAGGTCTTCAAGCGATGACATCAAAGTCTCTGAAACAAATCGACCACCATAAGGGCCAAAATGCCCTTTATTATCAGGAAGTTGAGCTAACAATTCTTCAGTAATTCGTGTATTCGCTGGCACTCGACACCTCATCTACAAAACTTGAAACTTTAGAGTGGTCTTTCACACCCTTACGTAATTCTACACCGCCACTTACATCTACCGCATAGGGGCGCACCTGTTTAACAGCAGCGCGCACATTCGAGGCGTTTAAGCCCCCGGCAAGAATAAGTGGTTTAGTGGTATTTTTTGGAATAATTGACCATTCAAAGGCCTCTCCTGTTCCACCAGGAACACCTTTTTTATAAGTATCTAGCAATAAGCCTAAGGCACTAGAGTAATGTTTATCGGCCTCTAGAATATCTTGCTCGCACTGAACACGCACGGCTTTAATATAAGGACGATCAAAGCTTGAACAAAAATCTTCGTTTTCATCGCCGTGAAACTGAATAAGGCTTAGCGAGGCTAGGTTAGAAACCTCTTTCACATAAGACTTAGAAGCATTAACAAATAAACCTACAGCAGAAACAAAAGGTGGAAGTTTAGCAATAATATCGCAAGCAAGTTCAGGAGAAACATAACGCGGACTCGGTTCATAAAAAACAAAACCAAGCGCATCAGCACCGGCGTTCACGGCACCCAAGGCATCACTTAAAGATGTTATACCACAAATTTTTGTTCTAGTGCGCACTTTGTCTTGCACAACCCTTTAGCTAAAAATAAATATGCGTCAGCATTATATCGATTTGCTAGACTGCATAATAGTGAAAAATAGTTGAGGCGCTGCTCGCTTCCTAAAACACAGGGCCAGACCATACATACTACAATGCTTAACTAGTCGAGCCTATGAGAAATACGCCACAGATCTGCATCATTGTCCATGCTTCCCGATGCACTTGCAATCATTGAGCGAATTATCGACGGCGCTCCTTGAGATACAGGCACACCAAAATGGGAGGGGTAATCGACATGCGTTAAGAACAAACCATTTGGCTGCGCAGTCACTCCCCCCTTAGTCCGGTCTCGTGCTTCGAGCACCCCGGCACACCAATCTACTGGTTTTCTCTGCTTACCTATTTCCATCAAAACACCAGCAATGTTACGAACCATGTGATGCAAAAATGCATTTCCCTTAATATCAATAACTAAAATATCGCCGAAGCGTTGAACATTAATAAATTCGACAAACCGAAACGGCGTTCTTGACTGGCAGCCTACAGCCCTGAACGAGCTAAAGTCATGCTCACCCACCAAACATTGAGCTGCCTGGTGCATCTTTATTTCATCTAAGGGGTCATGACACCAAGTCATTTCATTATGGAAGATTGAAGGCCTGAC
>NZ_LWGE01000210.1:0-596 GCF_001635315.1 Oleiphilus sp. HI0123 | reverse complement strand
CTGCCGGGCTAGTGCTGAACCCTCAGCGCATCGTGTTACAAGACCGAGAAAGAAGTGCAAGCCTGGACTTGCTAAACACTGATGATAAAGCAGGACGATACCAAATATACTTTGAGCATAAGTATATGAAAGAAGACGGTAGTATCGTTGACATAGAAAACCCGGAACAAGGTGGGCCCTATGCAGGCGATATGATTCGTTACTCCCCTCGCCGAGTTGATATTCCTGCCGGTGGATCTCAAACAATTCGTATCGCTGCTCGACGCCCTAAAGGTTTGGCAGAAGGGGAATATCTATCTCACCTGGTTCTTAAACAGATCCCGCAAAAAGCTGACGCGAACTCTCCGGCTACCCCAAAGAACGATGAAGATATCCAACTAAACCTTGCCGTTCAGCCAGTATTAAAACTAGCAATCCCCGTAATCGTCAGAAAAGGCGCTTCTACGACCACTGCAAGCATCTCTGACATTCAGCCAATCGTGCAAAACGAGCAAGTAGAAGAGCTCCACTTCTCGCTACATCGCCAAGGAAATTTTTCTCTCTATGGGAACGTGGAACTATATGAGAAGAACGGTGAGCAACTTGGCTCCCGCATA
>NZ_LWGE01000209.1:0-972 GCF_001635315.1 Oleiphilus sp. HI0123 | reverse complement strand
GACCTGTCAGCGGGTCGTATAAAGCCATACGTTCCATTTCATCGTGATGATTCTTGATATCGGTGATATCTTCGAAAGTAATCACATAGTGAGATATTTCTGAGGTTTCTTGATAGGGATGGCTTTTAAGCAATGAAATACTGGTCTTCATCCAATGCGTGTCACCATTTGCATCGGTGCACTTGAGTTTACTCTGAATCAGACCTTCGGTATTAGGCGATAAGCTTTGTGTACTCAACTCCTGAGAGGAGATCGGGGGAAGGGAAAGTTTGTTTTCCAGTATCGAAATTGGCTGCCCCTCCAGCTTCATATCACAGCTACCAGTAAGCTTTAGAAATGCCTTACTGGCATAACTAATTGTGTGCTCCTTATCTATAATTAATACTGTACTATCACTACTCTCAATCGCTTGGGATAAGAGTTGCAGTGATACTTCACGCTTTTTACGCTGATTTATTTCTTCCGTAAGTTCGTAGTTTATTTTGTTGATGGTTTCTGTTCTGGAAATTATTCGTTTCTCAAGCTCAGTGTTGAGCGTATGCAGCTCATCCTCTTTGTCTTTTAATTGTTTAGTATAAACAATTAATTCCCGATTAGCCTTGGTGAGATACATTGTTTTCTCACTAACAGCGCGTTTCAGGTTTTTATTGACATAGAATAAGATTGAAATAAAGGCTGCGCCAATAACAAATATAATACTGGAAACTTGGAGTACCTGACGCGTCAGTTGGCTGGCTTCATTTAGTTCAGGAGAGTAAATGAAACGCTCGTGGTTCAATTCGCCAGTGCTCATGCCAAGATCGGTAAACGAGTCAGCGATGTGCTGCCACCTTCCTGGGTTCATGTGTCCCAGATCCACCAGTTTGGGAACGATTAGACGAATGGTCTCCTGAGCTTCATGGCGGAGTTCTTCAATGCTGAGTTCTGATTGATACTTATTCTTGATGAGCTCAATAAGCTCATCTGGATTCT